>CAZJEY010000009.1:0-14624 GCA_964545135.1 uncultured Mycoplasma sp.
TAACAAATAAAACTTCTTATCGAATTTAAAGAAGTTTTATTTATGTATAAAATATTGAAAAAAGCAAAAAAACAAGATATCATATTTATTATGAAAGATGTGAAGTAGTATGTTAGTAATATGCAAATATTTTATTCTTTATATGTTATATTCTTTTCTTGGATGGCTACTAGAAGTCATTGTAACATTTATAAAAAGCAAGAAATTTGTTAATAGAGGTTTTTTAATAGGTCCTTATTGTCCAATTTATGGAAAAGGAGCATTATTAATTGTTTTATTATTAAAAAAATATGAAAATGACATAATAGCGTTATTTGTCATGGCTGTAGTAGTATGTTCTATCATTGAGTACATTACAAGTTATATTTTGGAAAAGTTATTTAATACTAGATGGTGGGATTATTCAAATATTAAATTTAATATTAATGGTAGAGTATGTCTCCAAAATTTAGTTGCATTTGGTATTTTTGGTGTTTTTTTATTAAAATATGTTAATCCTTTCTTATTAAATATAATTAATTCTAAAACTGATATTCAAATTTATACTATTGCCTTAATACTTCTTCTTTTTTACTTGGCTGATAATGTAATATCCATTAAAATTATTTCTAAATTTAAAAATATATCTAACTCAATTAAAGTGGATTCTACAGAAATGGTTACCAAATATGTAAAAGAGGAGATTAAAAGAAATAATAAAATTCTTTATAATCGTCTTATTGAAGCATTTCCAAAACTTGAAATATATCGTAAAAAACGTAAATCTAACAAAGAGGATTAGTATATTTCGTTACAGACACCTGGATTAGGACGATAGAAACAATGGTTTTTATACTTTCCTGCTAATGGCTGATTATACCAAGTTGAGCCACATTGATTGCTACCTGGAGCATAAAACCATAAGGCATGAGTAGCAGGATAATAGTATTCTCCTCTTAATACTCTTTCTGCTAATCTTTTTTCTGTAGTAGTAGCAGCAGCTTGAAATAAGGAACTATTTGTCCCAACAAATTGATTTTTTTGATATACAACATCACTTATTGTCTTTGTATTTTTAAAAGTTAGACAATTAGCAATAGCTCTATTTATTACAACGTTTCCAACCATAAGCATTCCTAAATCGCCTTCGTTTAATGCTTCTGCTCTCATAATTCTTGCTAGTAAATCGACATCATTAGAATTATAATTGATTATCATATTACATCACCTACGATATCTTATGCTAGTAATTAAAAAAAAGTTATGATATAATAAATTTGTCTTTGTTTAGGGGTATAGTTCAATGGTAGAATAACGGTCTCCAAAACCGCTGATGTGGGTTCAACTCCTGCTACCCCTGCCATTATTTTAAAAATAACACCTTGTAGTGTTTTTTTTATTTATTTTCTAATTAATATTACTGCATCATTATGTTTATAATCTTTTTCTTTTAACTCTATTATTATCTCATTAATTAATTCTTCTTTTTTTATGTCAGCTCTTCTAAAGATGTTTTTATTGTTTTTATTATAATAATTTAATAAGTAAGCTAAAAATATTTTTCCATTATTATTTGTTATGAAAAGTAATTCATCTTCAAATTTTCTTAATTGTTCATAGTTCCAATTAATAGTTATATAATCTAATATATTTGATAATAATATGACATCATATTTTTGATTAGGAAAAGTATCTAGTATATTAATAGCATTAGTACAATAAAAGTTAATGTTTGCCCTCATCATATTTTCTTTAAATTTATCATAATTATCTTTGCCCATTAAATAACTATTTCTTCTTATAAATTTATTTTTTTCAGTAATATTTATAAATAGCATAGCAAATAAATCTAAATATTCATCATTGTTTTTTTGCAATTGATAGTTATATTCGGAAATTTTTTGCCAATATTTTCTATATTTCTTATCCATTAAGGGAAGTAAGTCTTTAATTAAGTATGTTGTTTCTTCCAACGTTAACATATTGTTAGCAATTAATTCACATATAGTCAAAAAATCATTATATTTAAATTTTTCTATTAAAGCTTTTTTTAACCCCAATACGTTATATTCTGTTAAAGTATTTGTGTCAAATGTATCTATATTTAAAACGTTATTCAAAATCAGGTTAAACAGATGATCACCACTTGCTGTTACACTTAAAGCAGAATTATATTCAGAAATATACTTTTTGTTAATATATTCTTTAATATTTTCATTAGTCCATAAGTAGCCTTTTGAATACTTTGAAAATGGTTCAAAAACATTCGTTATTCTTTTTTGATTAACTTGATTTTTGATCATTTCTTTTGCATATAAGGTAGATTCATCCATAAAAACCTCCATTAAATGGTTATTATAGTATCATAATATTTCTAAATATACAATCATATCTATTGCAATTTTTGGATTGTTTTTTTATAATTTAATAAAGGAGGAACGCATGAAGAAATTTAAATATTTGATTGTTGTTTTAGTCGCAATTTTGTTAGCTGGAGGATGTTCTTTTAATGAAGAAGAAAGTAATACTAAACAATATTCTGATAATGGTTTTTCAATAACATTGCCAAGTGATTTTTATAAAAAGGATTTAGCAAGTGTTACAGTCTATTACGAATCTGAATATGCAATAGTTACGGCATTAAAAGAAAGTTTTACTACTTTAGAAACTGTTGGACTTAATTCTAATTCTTCTATCGAGGATTATGCCAAAGCTGTTATAAAAAATAACAAACAAGATGATGCTGACTTACAATTATCAGAAGATGGTAATTTTGCATATTTTGTATATGAAAAAGAAGTAAGTGGTAAAGAATTTTATTACACTGCAGCAGTTTACAAAGCTGATGATGCCTTTTGGTTAGTAAATTTTGCTTGTGAGGATAAAAACAAAGAAGAATATAGCGAAAAATTTATTGACTGGGCAAGTACTGTCGAAGTATAAAGGAATGATTAATTCCTTTTTTTAATAAGTGTTTAATATTGTTGATAAGTGAATAATAATTTATAGAAAAAACCATTCTTGATTGCACTATTTTGTTTTTATTAAAAATATTTATGTTTAGTGATTGACATGATATAATTGATATGGTGATAATATGGGAAAAGCAAAGGTCTATTTTATTAAAAAAATAAATTCTGAAAATTTAATAAATATATTAGAAAAACTGCCCAATAAATTAGTAGGAAATGTAGCTATAAAAGTTCATTCAGGAGAAGAGGGAAATCAAAATTTTTTGCATCCAGAATTTTATTGCAATTTAGTTAAATATTTACATGGTACTATTGTAGAAACTAATACGGCATATGAAGGTTCAAGAAATACAACTATTAAGCATAAAAAACTTTTAGAAAAACATAATTGGAATAAATATTTTCAAGTAGATCTCCTAGACGAATTTGGTGATTTAGAGTTAAAAATACCTGATGGTAAGATAATAAAGAAAAATTATGTGGGAAAGAATTTAGAAAAATATGATTCAATGCTAATTGTTTCACATTTTAAGGGCCATCCTATGGGTGGGTATGGTGGAGCATTAAAGCAATTATCTATAGGTTGTGCATCATCTTATGGTAAATCATATATACATGGTGCTGGAATACCAGAAAATATATGGACTGCAGATCATAATAAATTTTTAGAAGCCATGGTCGATGCAGCAAAATCTGTTGTTGAATATTTTAATGGTCATATATTATATATAAATGTAATGGCTAATATGTCTGTTGATTGTGATTGTTGTCGCGAAGCAAAAGATCCTTGTATAAGTGACATAGGTATATTGGCATCAACTGATCCAGTAGCACTTGACAAAGCATGTGTTGATTTAGTTTATCAATCAAAGGAACGAGGCGCAAAAGAGTTGATTGCTAGAATTGAATCTCGTAACGGAATACATACTATTAATGAGGCAAATAAATCTAATCTTGGTTCTTTAGAGTATGAATTAGAATATATCAATTAATTATTAGGAGGATATTATGTACCATGAAAAAAATATAGATGAAATATTAAATGATTTAAATACAAGTTTACATGGTATTTCTTCTCTAGAAGCCAGTGAGAGAATTGCTAAATATGGTAAGAATACTATTGTTCAAAAAAAGCAGGATAGTATATTAAAAATAGTTATTTCTGAATTAAAAGATCCAATTTTATTGCTTTTATTATTAACAATTATGGCATCAATATTTATAAACGAGTATTTTGATGCACTAGTAATATTCTTTATAGTTTTAATTGATATTATAATGGGAACTTATCAAGAAAATAAAGCAAAAAAAACAATGAATTCTATTAGTAAGTTAGTGAATCAAGAGTCTAAGGTTATACGGGATAACCAAGTTAAAATAATTAATTCTAATCTTCTTACAATTGGTGATTTAGTTTTAATCGAATCTGGTGATAAAATACCTGCTGATTTAAGAATAATTGATTCTCAAAATCTCTTAGTTAATGAATCAGTATTAACAGGTGAAAGTATAGGAGTAGAAAAAGATAATAATATAGTCATGTTAAATAACGGAGAAATAGTTGGCCAAACTAATATGTTATTTTCTGGTACAAGTGTTTTAAGAGGAAGAGCAAAAGCAATAGTGGTTAGAGTTGGTATGAATACCGAACTTGGTAAAATTGCACAGACAGTTACTGAGACTATTGAGGAAAGAACTCCTTTAAAAATTAGAATAGATAAATTTTCTAAACAAATAAGTATTTTAGTTTTATTGATTGCTATAATATTGATGATTTTGTTAATTTTTAAAGGTTTGTCTTTTAATGATATATTTTTATCAGTTATAGCTTTATCAGTTTCAGCAATGCCGGAAGGATTGCCACTAGCATTAACCATGGCGTTGACGATTGCTTCAAATAAAATGGCTGAAAAGAATGTTATTGTTAAAAGATTAGAATCTGCAGAATCTTTAGGTAGTTGTACTATAATAGCTAGTGATAAAACAGGAACTTTAACAATAAATGAACAAACTGCTAAAGTAATAATATTACCTAATGGAAATAATTATAATATTGCTGGAAGTGGCTATAATGAAGATGGAAAAGTGTTTGGTAATAATATAGAGGACGCTCAAGAAATCGGATTATTAGGAGTAATTAATAATGAAGCTGTACTAACAGATAATAAAAAAATAGGAGATTCAATTGACTTAGCATTTTTAGTGCTTGGTAAAAAATTAAAAGTTAATATGCATAATATTAAAATAATAGAGAGAGTACCATATGAATCCGAAAATAAGTATTCAGCAGTATTTTATGAATTAGATAATCAAGTTTTTTGTACTATTAAAGGCAGTTTAGAAGTTGTAAGAAAATTTTGTGATAAAATAAATAAAATTGATGACAATATAAATAGTGATTGTCTAAATAAACAAAATCAAACATTAGCAAAAGAAGGATATCGGGTTATTGCTATTGCTAATGGGAAGATAAAAAAGCAAAAAAGTTATAATCTAGATAAGATAAAAGATTTAACATTTATGGGCATGGTAGGCTTTATTGATCCAGTTAGAAGTGATGTAATTAGTTCAATTAAAAGTTGTAGAGAAGCGGGTATAAAAGTCTTAATGATTACTGGAGATCATCCGCTAACTGCATTTAAAATAGCTAATGATTTACAAGTGACTAATGATTATAATGAAGTAACAACAGGTGATGAAGTTGAGGTAATATCAAATCTTAATAAAAAGAGATTTGATAAATTTATTAAAACTAAAAAAATATTTGCAAGAGTAACCCCAATTCAAAAACTAAAAATAGTTGAATCCTTAAAGAGGCAAGGTGAATTTGTTGCGGTAACTGGTGACGGAGTAAATGATGCCCCAGCACTTAAAGCAGCAAATATTGGTATTGCAATGGGTAGTGGAACAGATATAGCTAAAGAAACAGCAGATATGATAATAATTGACGATAGTTTTACCTCTATAAAAGAAGGAATTAAAGAAGGAAGAATAGCTTATGCTAATATTCGAAAAATAATATTGTTTTTAATTTCTTGTGGGCTAGCTGAAGTATTGTTTTTTACTTTATCTATTATCTTTAATTTACCGGTACCACTAATAGCAATTCAATTATTATGGATAAATATTGTTACTGATGGAATTCAAGATTTTGCTTTATCCTTTGAAAAAGGTGAAAAAGATGTAATGATAGAAAGACCTCGTAAAGCAAGTGATCCATTATTTGATTATTCATTAATTAAAAGCATAGTAGTATCAGGGTTATCTATAGGAATAATAATATTTATAGTATGGTATTACTTAATTAATTTTACTAATTTGGATGTATTTGTAGCTAGAGGGTATATTATGACACTTATGGTTTTCATTCAAAATATACATGTTTTTAATTGCAGAAGTGAAAAAAATTCAGCATTTAAAGTACCTTTAAAATCAAATTGCCTAATTGTTATAGGAGTGATTTTTTCTATAATATTACAAATATTTATTATAGAAGTACCATTTATGGCAAAATTTTTAAAAACCAGTAGTATTTCATATCCAAATTTATTATTGCTTTTCCTGATTGCTCTAAGTATCCTATTAATTATAGAAACTTATAAATTAATTGAAAGAAGGAAAAATAATGAGAATAGTAAAAAATATAAATAAAAGATTAGAAATCAGCGATAAGAGTATTTAATGCTTTTATTGTTTTTAAACATGATAAAATAAAGTTGTATGCAACTAATAGGTTACAAAAAACAACTAAAAATTGGTAGTTTGCAACCAGTTGAAATTGTATTATTGGAACAAGAAAGGAGAAAAAATATGAATATTGCAGAAAATATTAAAATGCTTAGAAAACAACATAATTTATCTCAAGAACAACTAGCAGAAAAATTGAATGTTTCTAGACAATCTGTATCTAAGTGGGAGTCAGGTTTAGCTTATCCAGAAATGGATAAAGTATTACAAATTTGTAAGATGTTTAATGTAAATATTGATGATTTGTTTAATCAAGATATAAAAGAGGTTAATAAAGATAAACAGGGTAAAAACTTAATTAATAAATATATTGATGACTTTTTAAATTATGTGTCTAAAACTATCGATATGTTTTCTAGTTTTAATTTTAAACAAAAGATAAAATGTTTATTTGAACAAGGGGTTATTATAGGTATATTATTGTTATTGTTTTTGATTTTAGGTAGTATTTTTAGTTCAATTATTCAAAATATTTTTGGAATATTACCAATGAATATTTATCATTTTATTTATTATTTATTTGCTGACATTTATATTATTGTTGCTCTTATAATTGGAATTGTTCTTGTGCTACATATATTTAAGATTAGATATCTTGATTATTATATAATAATAAAAAATGAAGATAATGCATCAATTGATAATAATGAGATTATCTTAAATAATATTGAAGTAAAAGATGCTTCAAAATTTATAAAAAAATCAGAAAAAATAATAATTAGAGATCCTAAACATTCAGAATATAAATTTATTTCTGGTTTATTAAAGTTTTTACTAATAATTTTTAAAATTGTTGTTTGTTTTATTGGCTTGTTATTTTCTATAAGTTTAATATGTTTAATAAGTATTTTGGCCATTTCATTTTTATTTGTTAAAACTGGCCTGACTTTTATAGGGATATTATTAATGCTTGTTGCAAGTATAATAGTGAATATTTTAATGCTTATTATTGTATATCATTTTATAATTAACAGAAAAGGCAAAAAGACAATAATGTTTATTGCTTTTGTTAGTGCTTTAATACTATTCGGTATAGGTTTAGGCATTACTAGTATAGGTTTAACATCATTTGATATTATTAATGAAACTGAAAAAAATAATTATATAATTGATACTGAAGAAATAGAAATGACAAGTAATATGTTTTTTCATGACAATTATAATATAGAGTTTGTGACTGCAGATAATGATAATTTAAAAATAGAATTATATCATTCAAAATTGACTAATATTGATATTGAAAAAACATATGATAATGATATGTTAGGTATTGCTTTTTATGATTATGTTGACGAAATGAAAGTAATCAATAATTTAATAGACGATATTAATAATAAAAAAATAATTGATTATGGAAGTTATCGAGTAATTGTTTATACTAGTAAAGAAAATATTGATAAATTAAATGCTAATAAAAAGGATTACTACATAAATTATTATGGTGAATAAAAAGAATTAATTAAGATTCTTTTTGTTTATGGTATAATTTAAAGAGGTGAGATAATGAGCGATATATATGATTTTTATGATAGATTATTATCTATAAAAGAAGAGGATTTAGAACCAGTCATTATAAAGATAATAAATGAGGAGGTTACTAAAATAAAAGAAAGTTCAACTAATTTAGATGGATTATGTCGAGTAATAGGAATTAATATTTATGAAAATATGAAAAGAAAAAATATTAATGCTGTATGTTTGGATTTAAAAGAATTAATAAATATTGATCATTTAATTTTACTTGTCAAATACCATTTTCAAGGTGAAAATATTACTATACTAGTTGATCCAACTTTTAGTCAATTTGTAAAAAAAGATAATTTGGAATTAATAAAATATACTAGTTGGCCAAGTGAAAGGATTTTGCCCCAAATTAAAGATGGACTTTTGACAAAAGGATGTATTAAAATAGATAATGAAACATTTAATAATTATGTAAATTCATTTTTAGAAAATAAGTTAGATATTAATTTAGATGAGGTTTTTTATGATGAAAAAAGAAAAGAATTAGATAGACATTTGTGAAAAGAGTCAATATATGATAATATTATGGTGGTGAATAAAAATGGGAATTAATGAATTTATTTTTCGAATTTTAATATGTTTTGGACTAAGTTTTATTATTGGTATTGAAAGACAATATCGAAATAGACCTGTGGGGCTTAGAACATCCATTTTAGTTAGTATTGGTTCTTTTCTATTTGTTAGTTTTTCTTTTTTAGTCGGAAGTACTGATTTATCACGAATTGCATCTCAAGTCGTAACAGGAATCGGCTTTTTAGGGGCAGGGGTAATCTTAAAAGATGGTGCTAAAGTTAGAGGACTAACTACTGCAGCAACCTTATGGTGTGTTGCAGCAATAGGTGTTTTATGTGCTGGTGGTGCTTTAAAAGAAGCTAGTTTTGGAACGTTAATTATTCTTTTTTCAAATACTTTGCTTAGATATATTAACGGATTAGTTCAAAGCTATTCTAATAGCAAAAAAACTCATTGTACTTATGAAATTAAAATAGGCATTAAAGAAAATGATTATTCTAAAATAAAGAATAATTTATTAAAATTTATATCTGACAATAATGCGATTTTTGAACTAAGTAGCTTCGATGTAAAAGAAAATTTAGATACTTTTGAAATAAAGTTAGTAATAAATATCTTAAAAAGTAAAAATAATATATTAAATGAATATTTTAACGAATTAAGCAAAAAATACAATTTGCAATCATATAAATTAATTAAAGTAAATGAAATAATTGATGATGATGAAGAATTATAAAATGGAGGGCTAATGGAAAGTTTTATTATTGAAGTAATGAACAACTGGGGGTATATAGGCATTTTTTTGCTTATTATGTTAGAAAATTTATTTCCACCTATACCTAGTGAAATAATTTTAACTTTTGGTGGTTTTATGACTATTGAATCATCGTTAAGTATAATAGGAGTAATAGTTATATCAACTATTGGTTCTTTAATAGGTGGAATTATATTATATTATATAGGTAAAATATTTAATGTAGATACTTTAATAAAAATTGTTACTAGTAAGTATGGAAAATTATTAAGAATTAAGCCCAAAGATATAAAGTCTGCTGATAAATGGTTTGATAATAAAGGTAATAAAGCTGTATTTTTTTGCCGTTTCATTCCAATCGTAAGAAGTTTAATTAGTATTCCAGCTGGAATGAGTGAAATGCCTATGCCTAAATTTATTATTTATACTTTTTTTGGTAGTGCTATTTGGAATACGCTTTTAGTTTTAACTGGTGCTTTTGCAGGCGATAAAAAGGATTTTATTATCGATTTTATTAGCAAAAGTTCAAATGTTATTTTAATTATTTTGATATTGTTATTCATAGGGTTTGTAATTTGGTTTTATAAGTTTAAAAATAAAAAGAGAAAAGCAAGTTAAACTTAATTAAAGTTTTTTCCTTGCCAAGTATCTCTTTTTTTCATTTCTTTATCTATATCATTTAAAATAACAAATTTTTTTAATAGCCATTGAGGCGCAATTAATTCCTCTTTTATTGGGTCACCTGTGATTCTTTCGATAACTACATTTTCATTTAGAATTTCTAATTGTTTAATCACTATATCTATATATTCGTTTTTAGTTAAAATTTTAAATTGCTCTTTTTCATATATTTTAGCTATTTCTGTATTTTTAGCAATAAATAGCATATGAATTTTTAAACCATCTATCTTTATTTTATTTAGAAATTTTATTGTTTCTAACATATCATTTATATTTTCATAAGGTAGGCCATTAATAATATGTGCAACCGTAAAAATATTTTCTTGGTGTAGTCTGGTTACTGTATTTTTAAATGTGTTACTATCATGACCTCTTTTAATATATTTTAAGGTATTATCATTGCTACTTTGAAGTCCTAATTCAATTGTAAGAAAAGTTCTTTTGTTTAAATCACTTAAATATTTTAGCATATCATTACTTATTGAATCTGGTCTAGTTGCTATACTAATACCAACAACTTTTTTAATTTTTAAAAATGGTTCAATCATACTTTTTAATGTTTCAACGCTACAAAAAGTGTTTGTGCCGGCTTGAAAATAAACTATGTATAAACTATTTGGCCATTTATTTTCTAAAGTAGCAACATTATTTTTAAATTGATTTAATAAATCATCGTTACTATTAATTATATTAGATTTGCTATATTGAGAACAATATATACATTTTTCTTTATTTGGACATCCAAAAGAAGTATCAATAGGTATTTTAATAACTTTATTATTAAATTTATTTCTAAGATAATAGTTAAAAGTATAGTATCTTTTATTATCGCAAGTATTTTTAAACATTTTGCCACCTCTATATATTTATCTTAGTAAAAGATTTCTTAATTTGCAAGAAATAAATTAGTGTAGTATAATGTTTTTGGTGATTTTTAATGCTTGTTTACGGAAAAAATGTTTTAAAAGAATTAGATATAAAAAAGATAAAAAAAGCTTACGTCGCTAGTAATAACTATTTAGATTATTTAAAAAAAAATAAAATAAAATTTGAATATGTTGATAAAAATAGGTTAGATAAAATGGTAGACGGGAAACATCAAAACATTGTTTTAGAAATATACGATTATGAATATTATACTTTGGATGATATTAATGGTGATTTTATCGTATTGCTTGATCATATTGAAGATCCACATAATTTAGGGGCAATAATTAGAACTTGCGAATGTGCGGGTATAAAAGAAATTATTATACCTAAAGATCGTTCTTGTTTAGTAAATGAAACGGTAATGAAAAGTAGTGCTGGAGCGCTTGCTCATGTAAAAATTATTATGGTGAGCAATTTAAATAATGCCATTAATAGATTAAAAAAAGCTAATTATTTTATTTACAGTGCGGATATGAATGGTGTAAATTATAGCGAAGTAGATTATGCCAATAAAAAGGTATTAATAATTGGTAATGAAGGTCATGGTGTTAGTAAACTTATTAAGGAAAATAGTGATTATATTGTAAGTATTCCGATGTATGGAAGAGTTAATAGTCTTAATGCTAGTGCATCTGCGGCAATATTAATATATAAAATGTTGGGGGAATAATGAAAACAATAAACAAAAATGAAATAAGTGACTATGAATTAATTGATTTGTATAATGAAAATGATGAAGAAGCTAAAAATATTTTATATCAAAGATATGGCTATATTATTAACTTGATTTTAAATAAGCATAGAAATCAGTATTATAAATTAAGAATAGATGAACAAGAACTATATAGTGAGGCTACACTAGGATTTTCAGATGCTTTAAATAATTATCGCGATGATAAAGAAACATCACTGCCTACATTTATAACGCTATGCGTAGAGAGAAAACTCTATGGACTCACTAAAAAATATATGACTAAAAAACATCAAGTTGATATTGAAAGCATTTCTTTGGATTCATCTTTAGATGATTCTGACAAGACATTATTAGATGTTATTAGTGACAATGGTAAAAATGACCCTCTAAATAATTTGGAAGAAAATGATAATTATAATGAATTAAATTTCAAGATTGCAAGAGTGCTTTCAAAAAAAGAGTATGAAGTGTATGCTTTAATGTTAAAGCATTATAATTATAAAGAAATAGCTCAAATTCTTAATATAAATGAGAAACAAGTTGATAATGCTATTCAAAGAATAAAAAATAAAGTAAAAAGTATTATAAGCTGTTGAATTTTAAGTAATTTTGTGTTAGAATTTAAGCATGAACACGAAAGTGTTTTTTATTTGACATAAAACGGGAGGTTCAATATGACAAAAGAAAGCAAAAAAAATATTGTAAAATCAAAAAAAATAGTACAAAAGCAAACAAAGAAAGAAGAAAAAAAGGAAGGATTAATAAAGGGAATTAAAAAAGAAATTAAATTAGTTAAATGGCCAGAGAAGAAAGAAATAATTAAATATACTATTTCTACTTTAGTATTTTGCATTGTAGTTGCATTATTCTTTGTTCTTTTAACTTATTTATTATCTGTTGTAAAGGGGGTATAATTGATGGAAAAATTATGGTATGTAGTAAATACTTATTCAGGACATGAAAGCAAAGTAAAAGAAAAACTAGAAGCAAGAACAGAATCCATGGGAATGCAAGATTACATATATAGAGTTATTGTGCCAGAAACTACTGAAGTAGAGGTAAAAGATGGTGTAAAAAAAGAAAAAGTAAAAAAAATGTTTCCAGGTTATATACTAGTTGAAATGGTTATGAGTGATGAAGCATGGTATATCGTAAGAAATACACCAGGTGTTACTGGATTTATTGGTTCAAGTGGTAAAGGTGCTAAACCAACGCCATTATTACCTCAAGAAATAGATCGTATTTTAGCTAATATGGGAATGAGTAGAGTTAATGTTGAAAAAGAATTAAATATTGGCGATAATGTTAGTATTATTGATGGACCATTTAAAGGTATGACTGGTAAAGTTGAAAATATTGATCTTGAAAATAACAGATTAAATATAATTATTGATTTATTTGGACAAGAAACAAACGTTGATGTTGAAGTATATCAAGTAAGTAAGTTATAAATCATGAATTAATCATGATTTTTTTATATAAAAATCATACTATTGTATGACTTTTATAAGTGTTTTAATAACATTTGTTCTAATATTGTAATTAGTTTATAAATAATATAGCTTATAATTGCAAGTAAAATAATACCAGTCATTACATAATCTAAATTGAAAACTTGTTTACCATAAACAATTAAATAACCAATACCTTCTTTACTAACTAAAAATTCTCCCATTATTACACCAATCAAAGTTAAACTTAAGTTTAATTTTAAGCTAGTTACTATAGTTTGATAGCTACTAGGTATTACTAAATTTATTAAGATATCTTTTTTAGTTGCTCCGAGTGTTTTAAGTAATTTTAATTTATATTCATCAGTGTTATTAAAACCATTATATATTGTAAGAGTACTTACTATAACATTGATTAATAATGCCATGATAATAATACTTTTTATATTAGCACCTGCTATTATAATAATAAGTGGCCCTAAAGCTACCTTAGGTAAAGAATTTAACATTGTTAAAAAAGGATCTATGATTTTGGCTAAAAACTTGTATATATATAAAATCAAAGCAATTATAAAAGCTAATAGGATACCTAGAAAAAAACTTATCAACACTTCTAGTAAAGTAATACTAATATGATTAAAAAAACTATCATTTTGTATTAGATTAAATATAGTAATAATAATTCTTGATGGACTTGACCAAATAAACCCATTAATTATTTCATATTTAGTTAACATTTCCCAAGCTATTAAAATTATGAAAACAAGTAATAATTGAAACAATTTTATTATTATTTTTTCTTTTTTTATATTTTTTAAAAATAATTTTTGCTCGTTACTCATCTAATTCTAAATCCTCCCATATAGCTTGAAAATATTTATTATAACTTGGAGATTGTCTTCTTTCATTTATCGTGTCATTATTTTCTAAATTAACATCATAAATATTTTTAATGGTAGATGGTCTTTTAGTTAAAACAATTATTTTATCAGCAAAAGTTATAGCTTCTTCAATGCTGTGGGTAACTAATATTACGGATTTTTTTTCTTTTCTAACAATTTTATATACATCATTACAAATAATTAATCTCGTTTGGCTATCTAAAGCAGAGAAAGGTTCATCTAGTAGTAACAAATCCGGTTTTATTGCTAGTGTCCTGATTAGAGCCACTCTTTGAATAGAGTATAGACACTAATACCTTATCAAAGTCTTGAATAATAAGGATTTTTAAAATTACGTTTTTTTAATGTTTAACTTGTATTTTTAAGATTTATTATTACTTTCCGACAAACTGCCTTTGACAGAATTATTTATTTTCTATTTATTTTTTATCATCTATATATTGATAATTTAAAGCATTTTGATTTGATATAGCCGAT
>CAZJEY010000010.1:0-14595 GCA_964545135.1 uncultured Mycoplasma sp.
CTTTTGTTAGAAGTAAGGAAATGATCTCCTCCATCATGTTTATTATTATGATAGATAAACTGGCCAAGGCAAATAGATGAGATAGAAATAAAATAATAAACACTGAAAATGAGAAGGTAAAAATATTATTAAGCAAATAATATAATATTAAACATACTAAACCAATTATAGCAATTAGCAATATTAATAACAATCTGTTTGTAACATTATGAATAAGTGTTTCATAGATTAGACAAATTATAATTAAGATTGCATATGATATAAATAATCTTGGTAAACTATTTAAAACATTATTATAATTAAAATTTTCTTTTTCCTTTAAATAGATTAAAGGAATAATTATTGAAATTAAATATCCAATAAGTGTAGCTGTAATAGCGCCATAGTATGGATATATGCCTAATTTGTTAAATAATAAGATTAAAGGTATATCTAATAAAGCATTTATTAAAAGTCCTAATACTACCGATAAGTATATCAATTTAGTTTTATTTAAACCTTGTAAGGCATTAGAAATCATTATATAAAGACTATCTATTGCTGCAACTATAACCGAATATTTAACAATTAATTCCCCATAAGAGTTTTTGCCATAAAATATTTGCCAGATACTACTACCAAAAATGCTCATAAATAAGGAAAGTGGTAAAATTATAAGAAAGAATAATTCTAAAGTTTTATTAAATTTATTATTTACTTCTTTTTGATTATTTTTAGCTCTTTCACTTGATATATTTGGAATTAAAGCAAGAGCAATACCTGTAGCAAAAGAAGTGATTATAGTATTGATTTTTGTCCCCCAAGTTGTAAAAATACTACTTATATTTTCAATATCATTAGCTTCATAATTTAAAAAATTAAGCCCTCTAATAACTAAAACCATATCCACTGAACTATATATTGAATTAGCTATATTAATTATAATAAAAGGAATAGCATAATAAATTAATTTTTTTATAATAATTTTTTTCTCATTTTTAGCTAAATTAATGCTATTGTCTGGTTTAATTTTAGTTAATTTATTAATTAAATATATATAGGATGAAAGTGCTCCGATACTGGCAGCAAATACAGATATACCGATAGCAGTTCTTAAAGATAAATTAAATACTTTTAATGTTAAATAACTACCTAGTAAAACTATTATTACTCTAACTATTTGTTCAATTATTTGGCTAATTGCTGGTGGTTTCATGTATTTATGTCCTTGTAAGTAGCCTCTACTAATACTTAACATCGGAACAATTAAAATGGCAAATGATACACATTTTATAACAAATGCAACATCTTGAATTGTATTTCCACCAGTCATATTACCGATGATTAAAGTAGCAATTTGCTTAGAAAACAAAAAACATACTAGGAATGATACTAATGAAAATAAGCCAATTATTATTGTAGAAATACGAAACAAATAATTTTTTTCATCTTTTTTATCCAGGGCAATATATTCACTTGTTAATTTACTTATTGCTAAAGGCAAACCAGCAGTAGATATAATTAAAAATAAATTATATATATTATATGCATAGCCATACAAAGCGCCACCCTTAGTACCAACTATTTGATGAAAAGGAATAACATAAATAATGCCTATAAACTTTGTAATAAATATAGCTAATGTGGCAATAAATGCTCCTTCTAAAAAACTATTCTTTTTCATGATTCAACTCCTATTATTATTATAAAGAATTTTTTTAATTAAATCTAGGAGTTTTGGTCAAAATAAAAAAACTTTAATAAGTTTTTTCAGAATATAAATGTGAATATACTATTGGTTCCATAAATTCAACATAGTTTAAATATATTAAACGAATTAAATACCAGTTTCCAGTAGTGGGATCTTTTATAATTAAATGATCTTTTCCTGCTTCTTCAATAGTCCCTGAGTATATTTTGTTTTGCCATTCACTACTATCAGGATATGAAACATAAGCATTTACTCTCTTACCTTTATTTAATCTCAAAATGTTTTCAATATAACTTTGTTCCATTAAAATATTTTGTTCGTTAGAAATATTTCCTGGTGGAGTTATATTTTTTTCTAATCCCGGGAATGTTGGGTTTTGATAAAAATTCCCATTCATACTATCACTTCTCCTCATAATAATTATATGTCGAAATTTAAAATTATTGATTAATTAGGGAGAATTTTGTATAATGGGGATATAATAGGAGGCTAAATATGGATGACATTCATTTGAAAGATAATAAAGAAATAATATATAGAGGTTTCTCATTTGTATTTGGTATTTTTTTAATTGCTATGTGTTATAATCTATTCTTTTTACCAAATGACTTTGTAGTTGGGGGCGCAAGTGGCTTAGGTATTATTGTTGAAGGATTAACAGGCTTTAATTCTAATCTTTTCATCTATATTTTTGATATTATATTAATCATTTGTAGTTTTATATTTTTAGGTAAAGAACAAACTAAAAATACGATTATTGGTTCTCTTTTATATCCTTTGTTTATTACTTTTACTGCTCCTATTGCAAATGTATTAAGTGGATATTTTCATTTTGAAGAGATATTAGTCACTGTGGTAATGGCTGCTATTATATATGGACTTGGTACAGGAATTATTTATAAATGTAATTTTAATACAGGAGGACTAGACGTATTAGTTAAAATAGTCAATAAATACTTACATATTCCTGAAGGGAAAGCCTTACTAATTTTAAATGGTATATTGGTAATTTTTGGTGGTTTTGTATTTGGCGTTGACAAAGTTGTCTATACGATTATAATTATTGCCGTAAGTTCTTTAATTGTTGATAAAATACTAATTGGTATATCTGATAGTAAAATGTTTTTAATTTATACGAGGAAATTAAAAAAAGTAAATAAAATAATTAATGAGTTTAATACTGGCTATACTTTATTACCAACAAAAGGTGGCTATTCTCATAAAAATGGAACACTTATCATGTGTGTATTTAATACTAAAGACTATTTAAAGTTTAAAGAGAGAATATTAGAAGTTGATCCTAATGCTTTCTTTGTTATAGATGATTGTTATGAAGTAAAAGGTGGCGTAAAGAGGCCAAATTTACCATTTCTTTAAATTATGAGTTGTGATACAATATTATAAGGAGTAAAGGTATGAAGTTTATAGAATTAAAAAATGTTACTAAAGTATATAATACTGGTATAACTGCTTTAGCAGATTTATCAGTAACCATAAATAAAGGAGAATTTGTATTTGTAATAGGTCAAACTGCTTGTGGTAAATCAACACTTATTAAAACATTATATCGCGAAGAAAAACCCACTAGTGGACAAGTTTTTGTAGGTGGTGTTAATGTTGGAAAATTAAAAAACCGCAAAGTATATAAATTAAGAAGAAAGATTGGTGTTGTTTTTCAAGATTTCAAGTTATTGCCAAAATTAACTGTATATGAAAATGTTGCTTTTGCTTTAGAGTCTTTGGGAATGAAAAGTAGTGAAGCAAAACCTAAAGTAATGAAGGCAATAGAAATTGTTGGCCTAAAGGAAAAAGTACGTAGTTTTCCAAGTCAATTATCTGGAGGAGAGCAACAAAGAGTATGTATTGCAAGAGCAATAGTGAACGAACCCAAATTATTAATATGTGATGAACCAACAGGTAATTTAGATCCTGAAACTAGTAAAGAAATAATGAAAGTAATAAATGATATTAATAAGGATTTAGGAACAACTGTTGTAATGGCTACTCATGACAAAGAAATAGTTAATAGAATGAAAAAAAGGGTGCTGTTAATTGAAAATGGCGTACTAACTGGAGATTATTTGAAAGGAAGTTACAAATCACATGAAAGCGTTTAGGATTATATATAGAAGTTTTAGAGATTCTCTAAAAAGTATTTGTCGTAATTTTAGTTTAAGTATGGCTTCTATTCTATGTGCTACTATTACTTTGTTAATTGTTGGGGTATCTTTAATTGTTGCTCAAAACGTAGAAAATGCTACTCTTAAATTAGAAGAAGAGTTAAACATAGTGGTCTATTTAGACAAAGATAGTACAGCTGAAGATTTGGAATTTCTAAAAACAAAAATTGAAAAAATGGATAACGTTAAAGAAGTTACTACCAAAAGTAAGGAAGAATGGGCTAAAGAAATGAGTAATTATTCTTCATCTTTTGAGGCTATTTTCGGCTATTTAGATACTAATCCGTTATTAAGCACTTTGGTAGTAACAGTAAAAGACGTTACTAAATTAGATAGTACTAATGAAAGTATTAAATTACTAGATAATGTAAATGATGCTAATTATGGAGAAGATACAGTAAAACCACTACTTACATTATTTGATTTAGTAGAAAAAATAACTTTAATTTTAGTTATTGCGTTAATATTTGTAACAGCATTTTTAATTACTAATACTATTAAATTAACAATTTATTCAAGAAGAGATGATATTGAAATAATGCGGCTAGTTGGTGCCAGCAATAGTACTATTAAATTACCATTTGTTTTTGAAGGATTCTTTATCGGCATTCTGGGTTCAATTATTCCTATTATTGTGTTAACATATGGCTATTTAATTTTATATGAAGAACTAGGTGGTCACTTATTTACTGAGTTAGTTCCTTTAATAAGCGCAAAATTAGTTTTAGTAGATACAAGTATCATTATCTTAATAATTGGTTCAGTAGTAGGAATGCTTGGTAGTGCACTAGCTGTTAGAAAGTATTTGAAAATATGATAAAGAAAGTCAATTTATTATTGTTAATAACTACTATATTTTTTGCTTTTGTTCTTACAACAGAAGCAAAAACACTAAATACTATTCAGGATTATCGTGCGGCTTTAGCTGATTTAAAAGCAGAAAAGGCTGCTGCTGATAAGAAAAAGCAACAAACTGAGTCAAAAATTAAGCAAAATCAAAATAATGTCAAAAGTGCTAATGATGAAATTGTTAATGCTCAAAATAAAGTAACTTTATTAAATGATGAAATAGCAAAGAATGAAGAAAAAATAAAAAATTTAGAAGCAGAGATTTCAGAGTTACTAATTTTGTATCAAAAGTTATCCAATGAAAATGTATATGTTAAGTATGCTACTGGTGCTACTTCAATGACTGAATTAATAATGAGAATTGATGCCATTAAGCAAGTTACTGATTTTAACAATCAAAAAATTAATGAGGCAGAGCAATTAATAGTAAGTAATTCTAAAATGCAAAAAGAATTGGCAAAATATCAAGAAACACTAAATGAAAAAATTGCTCAATATGAAGTAAATATTAGTAATTTAGGTGTCGAATTAAAAGAATTAGTTGATGAGTATGAAGATTATCCTTCCCAAATTAAAGGATATGAAGACTTAATAAAGATGTATAAAGATATTGGTTGTGGGGAGACAGAAAACATTAATGCTTGTTTATCGCGAGTTAATGGCAGTTCGATTAACAATTCTGGTTGGTTAAGGCCATTTTCGAGAGGTAAAATTACAAGTGGTTGGGGTTATAGAATTCATCCAACACAAGGAAGATGGAAGTTTCATAATGGTATAGATATTAGTGATAGTGGTATTCTTGGAAGAAATGTATATGCAACTGCAACAGGAATTGTTGGTAAAATAACAAGAAAAGCTAGTTGTGGTGGCAATATGATCTATGTATGGGTTTATGTTAATGGCAAAGCCTATACTACTGTTTATATGCATTTACTTGATATAAAGGTATCCGTAGGTGATGTTGTAACTACTAATACTATAATTGGTACTGTTGGTGGTAGTAAGAGTGCTACTCCATGGGATACATGTACAACTGGTGCTCATTTACATTATGGAGTATCAACAGGACACTATTTAGGAAGTGGTCCTGATGGCTATAAGAGTTATTCGACTTATATATCACGAAGTATAAATCCTCCAGGGTTTCCAGGAGTAGGAGCATGGTTCTATTCAAGATAGGTTAATGCCTATCTTTTTTTTATTAATTGTGTTAGAATAATTAAAGTGATATATATGAAAAAGATTGTTATATTTGGAGGGGGAAGTGGACTTTCCCAATTATTAAAAGGTTTTAAATTATTCCCTATAGATGTTACTGCAGTTGTTACTGTAGCTGATAATGGCAAAAGTACTGGTTCATTAAGAAAAAGTTATAATATACCAGCTGTAGGTGACATTTCTAAGGTATTAGTTAGTATGGCTGATATAGACGATGATGTAAGAGATTTGCTTAACTATCGTTTTGATGAAACTGACTCGTTAGGATCACATAGCATTAAAAACTTAATTCTAACTGCTCTTTTAGATATGAAAGGCAATTTTAATAATGCAATGCCTGTTTTAACTAAACTGCTTAATGTTAAAGGTAGTATTTTGCCTTTAACTGAAGATGTTGTGGATTTAGTAGGAACTACAAAAAATAATAATAGGTTAGTTGGTGAAGCCGAAATAACTAAATCAAATGAAGAGATAATAAAGATTTCTTACGATAAGGATATTTGCGTAAATGAAAAAGTTTTTTGTGCTATTAAGAAGGCTGATTTAATAATATTTTCAACTGGTAGTTTACTTACTAGTGTAATTCCTCATCTTTTAAATAAGGAATTAAATGAAGCTATAAAGAATAGTAAAGCCGAAAAAATGTACATTTGTAATTTATTTACTCAACCGGGTGAGACAGATAATTATACTGTAAGTGATCATGTTAAAAAAATAGAAGAATACCTTGGTGAAAAAAGCATAGACATAATAATGGCAAATAATGAAAAAATGAATAGCAATTTAGTAAAAAAATATGAAACAAATGAGCAAAAAGACCCCGTAAGGCTTGATACTAAAGAAATAATGGCGATGAACAAAAAATTAATTGCTGATAAACTATATTTAGTGGAGAATGGTTTTTTTAGACATGACTCTTTGAAAACTGCTTATTTAGTATTTTCATATCTAATGGATGGTAAAACGTATGACTTTTACAACTAGAATAAAAGAAGAAATAAGCAAAGAAAGTTGTAATATTTTAGAAGCTGAGAAGATTTTAGCAGCTTTCATTAGATATAATGCCAAAGTTGATGAAGACATTATTATTACTTTAGAGAATTGTTCAGTAACTAGGTATATTTATAAATTAATTAAAGAGACTTTTAACATATCAGCCCAGATTGTTGTTAGAAACCAAAAAAGATTTAGAATAAAGCAAATATATATTTTGGTTATTAATGAAAAAGCAAATTTTATTAAACAAGCACTTAATTTAAATGATGAGATGGTACTAGATAATGATGAAGAAAGAATAGCTTTTATCAAAGGGGCTTTTTTAGCTACTGGTTCAATTAGTAATCCAAGTACTAGCGGTTATCATTTAGAATTTATTTTAAATAACAAAAAAGATGCTCAATATTTATGTAAGTTATTAAATCATTTTAATCTTAAAGCAAAGGTTGTTAAAAGAGGATATAAATATATTACATATTTAAAAAGTGGTGAATCGATAAGTGATTTAATAAAAATGTTTAAAACTATAAATTCTTTATTTGAATTTGAAGATGTTAGAATATATCGAGACCATAAAAATATGGTTAATCGTTTAAATAACTGTGAGATAGCTAATCAAGAAAAAACAATTAGTAATGGTCTTAAACAGGTTGAAGATATAAATTTTTTGATTAATAATGATTTACTCGGTTTATTAGATGATAAAACTCAAGTAGTTGCTAACTATCGTTTGAAATACCCTGAAAGTTCTTATCAAGAACTTGCGCAAATAATAAGTGTTGAAACTGATTATAAAATTGGTAAATCAGGAATCAATCATAATTTTCGTAAAATACGAGAATTAATAAATAGATATAAAGAAAGTGATATGAATGATAATAAATAAAGAAACAGATGTTACCATTGTTGGTTTAAACTTAAATCATAATATAATTGATAATTATCCTGATTATTATGTAATAGATAAGCCATTTAAAATTGAAGAATTAAAGCTGAAAGAAAAAATATTGTTTTTTAATTCATTACATTTTATAAAAGATGAAAACAAAAAAATTTTAGTAAACTATTTAAAAAAAAATAAAAAGTCATTTATTATCATTACGAATAATATCGAAGAAGTTCTTTTAACAAAATATTTAATTGTTATTGATGAGGAAAAAATATTAATTGAAGGTCAAACATTAGCAGTTTTAAAAGAGGATAAATTATTAAAAAGATTAGGATTTGATTTACCATTTACAGTGTCTTTATCATTATTATTAAAAGATTACGATATGTTAGATACTATTTGTGTTACTAATCAAGAGTTGGTGGATAAAATATGGAATTAACGAGTTGCTTAGATAAATATAAAATAATTGTAGTTATAGCTAATTATCATTATTCAATTAATAGTAATAAATTAGTAAAAAATATTATTTTGAGTGATAAAAAAGAAGAGTTATTAGCAAAATTCAACTTATCTTCAGAATTATTAAACAGAAGGTTTTCATCTTTAAGTATAAGCGAAAAATTTAAAGTTGATTTATTGAGCAAACTAAATGAAAATATTATTGTAATTGGAAATATAAGTAATAGTTTAATTTATAGAGATAGACTTATAGTAATAAAATTATTAGATATGCTTAGTAAAAAATTTAATAAAAAAATAGTGATTATTGATGATAATATAAATTACTTAATAAATTTATGTAATTATTACATAGTTATAAAAGAAGCAAAAATAATATATAAAACCAATAATATATTTGATAATAAGTTATATGAGTATTGTGATAAACCACCAATAATTGATTTTATTGAAAAAGCAAATAAAAAAGGAATAAATTTAGAAAAATATACTGATATTTATGAATTATTGAAAGCAATTTATAGGAGTAAATAATGAAATATTTAATGAGTATCAAATATGATGGTTCGAAATTCAATGGTTTTCAAAGGCAAAAAAATGTTAGAAATGTTCAAGGTGAAATTGAAAAAGCCATAAGTAATTATTTAAATGAAATAATAATTATAAAAGGCGCTGGCAGAACAGATAAAGGTGTTCATGCTTATGATCAAAAAGTTCATTTTGAAACCAAAAGAAGCATTAAAGGTTTAAAAAAATATCTTAATAAATGCTTAATAGATATAAAGGTAAAAAATATTAAGTCAGTTAGTGATGATTTTCATGCGAGATTCAGTGTCAAAAACAAGACATATATCTATATAATAAGTTTTAATAAAAAAGATGATAAAAGATACTATTTATATCAGAAATCATTAAATATAAATAACATGAAAAAATGTGCTAAATTGTTTGAAGGAACACATGATTTTCAAAATTTTGTTAGTGGGCAAAGAGATAATTATACTTCAACTATAAAAAGCATTAAATTTTATAAGACTTTTAAACGATTATATATAGTCTTTAATGGTAGAGGATTTTATCGCTATATGGTTAGAAATATAGTAGGTGCATTGATTCAAGTAGGTAAAAATAAGGTATCAATTAATGAAATTGATAATATGATTAATTGTAAAACAGAAAAAATGCCCAATACAGCACCCGCTAATGGATTATATCTTGTAAAAATAAGGTACTAAGGGCAAAATTTGCTTGACAAATACATTATTATTTCC
This sequence comes from uncultured Mycoplasma sp., assembly GCA_964545135.1. GTDB lineage: Bacteria > Bacillota_I > Bacilli_A > RF39 > UBA660 > SIG200. The sequence goes on from CAZJEY010000010.1 coordinate 9,556, forward strand.
TATAATTTTAAATGGTACATTTTATTTATCGAGTTATTTTAAGCCCTGGGAAAGTTTAAAATAATAGATAATGAAAGGAAAAGAAATATTATATGAAAACATTTATGCAAACTAAAGAAAACGTTGAAAGAAATTGGTATGTAATAGATGCTGCTAATAAACCTTTAGGTAGAGTGGCAACTAAAGCAGCACATGTTTTACGTGGTAAAAATAAGCCGACTTATACACCACATGTAGATTGTGGGGATTATGTAATAATTATCAATGCTGATAAAGTGAAACTTACTGGCAATAAGTTGAATGATAAAATGTATTATAATCATTCAGGATATCCAGGAGGATTAAGAGAAAGAAATGCAAAAGTTATGATTGAAAAATATCCTGAAGAAATGATGGAAAGAGCAGTTAAAGGAATGCTTCCTCATAACAGACTTGGTAGAGCAATGTATAAAAAACTATTTGTATATCAAGGTAGTGAACATAAACATGAAGCTCAAAAACCAGTAGCATTGGAAATTGATTAGGAGGAAAACATGGCAAATAAACAAGTATGGACTGCAACAGGTAGAAGAAAAAGTTCAGTTGCACAAGTTAAATTAGTTGGTGGAACAGGAAAAATTACTGTTAATGGTAAAGATGTTCATGAATATATGCCTTATGAAACATTAGTTATGGATTTAATGCAACCATTAGTAGCTACAAATAATGAAAATAGATTTGATATTGATGTTAAAGTTACTGGTGGTGGATTTAGTGGACAAACTGGTGCGATAAGATTAGGTATTACAAGAGCATTATTAGAGTTTGATGCTCCTACTGACCAAACAAGAGAAGATAGTTATAGACATATTCTTAAAAATCTAGGGTTAATTACTAGAGATGCTAGAGTTAAAGAACGTAAGAAATATGGTCTTAAGAAAGCACGTCGTGCACCACAATTCTCAAAACGTTAAAAATTATTTAAAGCCCTTAGGGCTTTTTTGCTTGGGTAAAGTATTTTTAATTAAGATTATATATGGTATAATCCTGTTAAAGGAGAAAGTATTTTATGAGAAAAAGAATATTTTTAATTTTTTGTTGGTTATTTATTATTGTTTTGATTACGGGTTGTAAAAATAAAAGTGTTGATTATAGTAATTATGATTTTGTAAATGTTAATTGGACAAGAGAAACAGAATATGATACTGAGTATTTAAGTTTTTCGCCAAATGGTAACTTTAGTTATTATTGTGCTTGTGGAGAACCAGTTAATGATTCTGATTTATGTGAGACATATACCTATAATAATGAAACTAAAACAATTAATTTAAATTGTTATGAAACTACTTCTTCTATGATTAAAACCATAAAAATAATTAAAAATGATGAGAATACTTTAGAACTTGATTTTGATGGCGATATTCGTAAATTCACAAAAGAGGAAAATTAAATATACAAAGTTGTGAATTTTTTCTTTTTATAAAAAAATTGTTGACTCTCCCCTTAGAGTAGGTGGTATAAATAATTTAGGAGGCAAAAGTGTATAAAATTGGAGATTTTTCTAGTATGAGTAAAACAACTATTAAAACATTAAGATATTATGAAAAAGAAGGATTATTAAAACCAGTTTATGTAGATCTAAATACCGGTTATAGATACTATGAAACAAGTCAGTTAATAACAATATCTAAGATAATATCGTTAAGACAAATTGGATTGTCAATAAAAGATATAAAAGATGTTTTAAATGGTGGTAATTTAGAAAAAATACTAGTTAGAAGAAGAAGTGAACTAGAAGCAAATCTTGTTAAGATTGATACTGAGCTTTCCAAAATTAATTATTTGTTGGAGGAAAATAATATGAATAATGAAATATTTGTTAAAGAAATACCAAGTTACATAATCTATTACTGTGATGGTATGATAGATGATTTTAGTAAAATACTAGAATTCGTTTTACAAGCTGGTGCAGAATGTAAAGAAGCAAATCCAAATTTAAAATGTGTAAGCCCAAGTTATTGTTATATTAACTATTTGGATGGTGAATATAAAGAAAAAGATATTAAGATTAGATATGCTGAAGCGGTTACTAACTTTGGAAAAGAAACTGATAATGTGAAATTTATGAAAACTGATGCAGTAAACGCAGTTTGTATTTATCATAAAGGGAAATATGATACCTTGAGAGATTCTTATAATATAATTTTAAAGTATATCGAAGAAAATAATTATGAAATAGTTGATTATATTAGAGAATGTTACATAGATGGTTGTTGGAATAAAGATAATGAAGATGATTATTTAACAGAAATTCAAGTTCCTGTTTCAAAAAAAATATCTTTAAATAATTAAGTTCTAGATTAGTAAAAATGACATAAGTATTAATATGAAAAAATATTACTATGTACTTATGTCTTTTTTTATATTATGTTTATTATTTCAAACATATAAAGTTGAAGCAAAATTGCCGTTAATTGATAAAGTATTAGTTATTGATCCGGGTCATGGCAGATAATCTTATGCACGGTGCATTATATAGTAAAGTTCCAAAATATTTTAATAGGTCTATTGTTATTTTCATCTTTTTTTCCTATTAGAATTTTTGATATAAATTCATCTATAATGTGTCTATTTAATTTATCAATATGAGTATATTTTTCTAATATACTTTTTTCATTGATTTCATCATTTTTCTTTTCACTTAATTCATCCATTTCTTTTTTAATTTCTTCAATTCTTAAATTAAAATTATCAATATCTTTTTGATATTTATTTTTTAACATAACAAATTCTGTAGTAGTAATTATTCCGTCAGCTTTATCATCATATAACATAGTAAAGCGGTCGCTTGTTTTATTCAATTTTTTTTCTATATCATTTTTTTCTTTTTCTAATATTTTCATATCTTTATCATAATCAATACTAGACTTTTTTGATGAATAATTTTTTTCTAATTTTTCGAGATTATAATATTTTTCAATAATTTTATTTATTTCATTTAAAACTAATTCTTCAAGAACTTCGTATCTAATATAACTAGTATTATCACATTGAGTTCCTCCTGTTTTTCTGTGGTTTCTACAATGCAAATAAGGTTTCATAAAAGGATTCTTTCTTGGACCAGATTTGCAATTACTCTTTTGAAAAACTTTTCCACAAACAGCACAATATACTTTTCTACTGAAAATATGTACTTCGCCATTTTTACCAGGACGTGCTCTTGTATTTGATGTTGTTAAAATATCAACCTGATCAGTAATTAAAGAGTACAATTCACTATCAAGAGACAATGTCTTTTCTCTTAAATTATCATATTTTTCAGTTATGATTTTAATATCATTATTTGTCAAGCTATTATCTAATTCTTCTATTGCTCTATATACTTCGTCATTTTTTTCTTTATCAACATCAAAGCTTTTAATATTTTCTTTAATAGCATTTATAAATTGTCTTGAATCTTTTCTTGCATTGTCCAAATCTATCTTTAACTTTCTATCAGCAAATTTTTTTCTAACAATCTTAGAAATATCAGGATCTACAATTCTATCATGTGCACAAGCTATAATACTTTGCTCATTTTTAGGGATTTTTTTATAACCCTTAATATTGTAAGCAATTTTTTCGGTTCTATGTTGTATTAAAATGCCGTCATAAGTTTCATCTAATAGGATCTTTCTTATTGTGTCGGTATTCCAAAATTCTGCACCATTAGGAGCCATACAACAAACAAATTTTAATCCTTGTAGTTTTTTATGCTTACTAGGTGTTGGTATCTTACTTTCATTAAGATATTGGCAAATTTTATAATATCCATATCCATTAGCATACATAGAATATATTTCTCTTACAACTTTAGCTGCTTCTTCATCAATTACTAGATGATACATATCATCAGGATCTTCAATATAACCATAAGGAGCAAAGGAACCGGTCCATTGTCCCGCGTCATTTTTTGCTCTTAAAGTTTTTTTAGTATTTATTGATTGTTCTTCAATTTTCCACTCATCTACCATTGCAGTTATTTGACTTGATTTTTTATTACCTTTGTTGTAAGTATCAATATTATCTACAATACTTAAAAATCTAATATTCCATTCTATAAACTTTTTATGTAAATATTTTTCTACGAATTCAATACTTCTTGCGAATCTAGCTTGAGTTTTACAAATATAAATATCTGTATTTCCAAGTTCACAGAACAAAAGCGTTTTGTTCCATTCTTCACGTGAACCATCACTTCCACTTATATCTTCTTCATAAAAAATGCCAACAACCTCAATACCTTTGTCATTACAATATGATAATAACATTAATAATTGATTTAAAATACTTTTACTAACATTGCCTTTTTCTCTATCTAAGTCCTCTTGAGATAATCTAACATATATTATTCCTCTTTTGCCGGGAATATGTAAAGAACTAATTAATCCATTTTTTTTAAAACAATTAGGATTATTTTTTTTAGATATTTTTAATAAATCTCTTAAATAATCAGTCATATATTCTAAATTATCTTCGGATAGCAATTTTTTTATTGTTTTAAATTCAGTTGTTTCTAAATAGTCATCTCCCGAAACATTATCAACTATATAGTCATTTGAACATACTGTATTACTTAAATTACTATATACCACCTTTCTCTCGTTTTTCAACATATATCTTCCTTTCGTATATATTGAAAGCACTGTAATACAATCAAATTATAACGCGCTTTATGCAAGATTACAGCCCCCAAATTTACTTTCTAAACTTAAAATGATAGTTGCCCATTTTTTATTAAATATTTCAATTAATTCTTCTTCTGTTTTAGCATTTGTTATAAATTTATTTTCAATTATGTAATTAATTTCATTTTTATCCCCATTTTTATTCTTTTTATTTATAATACTCAACCCCCTTAAATTAAAAAAACTATGATAAATAGTTTCTAATTTAATTTATGAGATTTTATTAAATTAAATAACTAAATCATAGTCTTTTGATTCTATCTTTTGATTTTTAATTAATTTAGCATGAACTACCATTTTATCACTATTATTATAACATGTAGATAAAGTAAGA
>CAZJEY010000011.1:0-11005 GCA_964545135.1 uncultured Mycoplasma sp.
AAAGCATCAACCGAAGATGATATGTGAGTTTTTAAAGAAATTGCAATACATCCACTTCCCGTACATAAATCTAAAATATTAGGATTATCAATTTGATATTTATTTAAGTAATTTATTGTTTTTTCTACTAAATATTCTGTTTCAAATCTTGGTATTAAAACATTTTTATTAACAAATATAGTGGTATCATAAAATTCTACATTACCAATTAAATATTGAACAGGATAGCCTTTTGCAAGCTTTTTAAAAGCCTTTTTTTGCTTTTTAGGCTCTAAATATTTTATAATTAACTCTTTATCACTCATTAATCAAAATTTTCTCCAGCTAATTTTAATCTTAAATCTTCTGTTATTAAAGCTTCAATAATAGGATCTAAATATCCATTCATTACACGCTCTAATTCCATTATTGAAAAATTAATACGATGATCAGTTACTCTATTTTGAGGATAATTATAAGTTCTAATTTTTTCTGAACGATCACCAGAACCAATTTTTATTTTTCTAGCCATACCTAATTTTTTTTCTTTTTCCTCATTTATCATATCATTCATTCTAATTTTTAATAATTTCATAGCATTTTCCTTATTCTTTAACTGACTTCTTTCGGTTTGACAAGTTACAACTAATCCGGTAGGAATATGAGTAATACGCACTGCAGAATTAGAAGTGTTTACAGATTGACCACCTGCGCCACTACTATGATAAACATCAATTTTTAAATCACTTTCTTTAATATCAATAGCTACGTCTTCTACTTCTGGCATTACAAGCACTGTAGCTGTCGATGTATGAACTCTCCCTTGTGTTTCAGTAACAGGAACTCTTTGCACACGATGAGAACCACTTTCATACTTTAATTTTGAATAAACATTTTCTCCTTTAATCAAACATTCAATTTGAGAAAATCCCCCACTGGATCCTGCTATTTCATTAATAACTTCCAATTTCCAACCTTGTTTTTCAGCATAATACGAATACATTCTAAATAAATCACCCGCAAATATATTTGCTTCATCTCCACCAGCAGCGCCTCTTATTTCCATAATTACATTTTTGCCATCATTTTCATCTTTTGGAACCAATAAAATTTCTAGTTTTTTTTGTAAAGAATCTTTTTTGGAAATTAATTCTTCATACTCTAATTCTGCCATTTCTTTTAGTTCGGAATCGTTCATTAATTCCATAGCATCTTTAATTTTTAACTCTGTATCCTTATATTCTTCATAAGCATTTACTATTTCTTCTAAATCACTTTGTTCTTTAGATAATTTTTTTAATTTATTATAATCATTTAAATTTTCAGGCTTAACTAATTCTTCTTTTAATTCGTTATATTTTTCTAATACTTTTTCTAATCTTTCTATCATTTTTATATCTCCTTGTATGAAAAAACCAAGCTTATTCTAAACTTGCTTCTTCTTCTTCATCAATAATTACTAAATCATTTAATTCATCATCATCATCAACATCTTCTTCATCAGTGTCATAGTAAATATCTTTTCCTTCTTCAGTTTCATCTTCAATATCATCTATAATATCTTCGGATTCTTCTTCAATCTCATCTTCATCTTCAACAACCACATTTTTCATATGTTTTTTTGCTAAATCCCAATAACCTTTATCCAACATAACAAATTGTTTATTAGTCGACATTACTTCAAAAAAATCCGCAATACGATTTTCAATATCAGCATCACTCATATTTAATAATTTAGCTATTTTCTTGAAAATGTCCATTAATTTCATTTTTTTGCCACTTTCTTGCAAAATTATATAAGCTAAATCATCATAACTCATATTGTCTAATTCTTCTTTTGTATATTCCTTTAAATTCATCCTCATTCTCCTTTATAAAAATTCTATTATTATCTTTCTTTTACCATCAAATTCATATTTAATTATAATATTATTTTTAATTTCTATACTACAAAATAAATCCTTTTGTTCAAACTTTAAATTTTCTTTCAATAATTCATAAGTAATATTATTATTTTGAAAATCGACATTAAAAACAAATTCATCATTCTTTCTACTAAATATATTATTAATGAAATCAATTGTTGTCACAACATTATCATTATTATATTGAATAAATTCGTTTTCTTTAATAGTTGCTTTAATAATTTCATTTATAACCAACTCGTTTTCACGAAATAATTTTACATTAATATCTTTGATAATGCAACACCTCTTTTTTCATCTTGTAAATTATAGCATAAGATATATAATATTTCATCATAATTTTATTGTTTTTTTCCATAATAAAAATGGTGAGTATAGTGAAATTTACTAAAACAATTATTAAATTAGGAATTTTTTCTATAATTGCAGTTGTAATAGCCTACTTAGGAGTATATATATACGCTGCAATTAGTCCTAAACTAAATATTGAATCAAGTGGTACATACTTTATATATGATAATAAAGATAATCTCGTTTACCAAGGAAGTAGTTCTAGTGAGTGGGTATATTTAGAAGATATTAAAGACTACGCAATTAACGCTGTTTTAGCAATTGAAGATAAAAATTTTTATAAACATCACGGCTTTGATATTTTAAGAATAGGAAAAGCCATGCTTACCAATATACAAAATCGTAAAATTGTTCAAGGGGCCTCGACAGTAACTCAACAATTAGTAAAAAATTTATATCTTGATTTTGATAAAACTTGGGAAAGAAAAGGAAAAGAGGCCTTTTTAACTATTATTACTGAAATGCAATATGAAAAGGATGAAATTCTTGAAGCTTATCTAAATACTATTAATTATGGACAAGGAAATTATGGAATAAGTAATGCTAGTCAATATTATTTCAGTAAAAAAAGTAGTGACTTATCACTAGAGGAAGCTATAATGTTAGCAGGTATTCCAAAAAGCCCAAATAATTATAATCCTGTTTCCAATAAAGAAAAATGTATTGAAAGAGCCAAAATTGTTGCAAAACTAATGTTAGAAGAACAATATATTACTAATGAAGAATATAATAAATTAAATTTTGATAATGTAAGTATTTATGGAAAAAACAAAGAGCATAATTTACAAATGTTAATGTATTATCAAGATGCAGTTTTAGATGAACTAAAAAAATTAGGAATTAGTAATGATGTTTTAGAAAAAGGAGGATTAAAAATATATACAACATTAGATTTAAATAAACAAACTATTTTAGAAGAAAATATTTTAAAAAATACAGAAAATATAGATAATTTACAAGTGGCAAGCATTATAGTTGATCCTGCATCTGGAAAAGTTGAAGCACTTACAGGAGGAATGAATTATGCTAAAAGTGAATATAATAGAGCTACTAAAGCAAAACGTCAAGTAGGATCGACAATGAAATCATTTCTTTACTATGCGGGTTTAGAAAATAATATGACAGCATCTTCAACGTTTAAAAGTGAAGCAACTACTTTTAATATCAATAATAAGCAAACATATTCTCCTCAAAATCACAATGAAAAATATGCTAATAAAGAAATATCCATGGCAGCAGCAATTGCTTTTTCAGATAATATTTATGCAGTAAAAACTAACCTATTTTTGGGCGTTGATACTTTAATTGAAGTTGCAAACAGATGCGGAATTAAAGAAGAATTAAAGAAGAATGCTTCATTAGCTCTGGGTACATCAGAAATAAATATGTTAGATTATGCTACTGGATACGCTACACTAGCCAGCGGTGGTTATAAAAACAAATTATACTTTATCCAAAAAATTGTTGATATTGATGGAAAAACTATTTATGAACATAAAGAAAATAAAAAATTAGTTCTTAATCCTAACTATGTCTATATATTAAATGAATTACTTACAAATACAACTAATTCAAATTTTAAAGATTATACTTCAGCCACTGCGCTATCTATTGCTTCTAAATTAAGTCGAAAATACGCTATTAAAACTGGAACAACAGAATTTGATTATTGGACTATCGGCTATAATAAAGAAGATTTAATGCTAATATGGTTAGGATATGATGATAATAAAGAGTTTACTACAGGATATGGCTACGTTGGAAAAAATATTTGGGCTGAAACAATGGAAAATATTCAAAGTGGTCTTGAAAACACCTGGTATGAAACTCCCCAAAATGTAGTTGGCGTGTTACAAGATGCAGTTACAGGCAACCTTACTACCGATCAAAACAAAGCTGTAATGTATTATTATTTAAAAGGTACTGAACCAACTAAAGCCCAAATTGTAACGAAAGAAGAAAAAACTGATGAAATTAATTAAAATCATCAGTTTTATTTATCGCTTATAATAATAGTGAAATGTATTTCTTTTCCTAAGTCTAATTCTTTAAAGTTTATATTATTATTTTTTAAATTTAACTCATTTAAAGTATTTCTTAATTCATTTATTGAATCAGTATATTTAGATGGAATATCTGATACGGAAAAATCTAATAATTCAATCTCCTCTTGTGGTTCTTCTATAGTAGTCATATTTGCTGATTCGCTTTCTAAAACATTAAAAAATTTGTTTTTTTGATCATTTTCATTACTTGGTTTTGTAATAGTTGGTTGATTATTTTGATTTAATATATCTTTAGCACTATTAATAATTTCTTCCATATTAGGATTAATATTTATTATTGGTCCTTCTTCTACTTTCTGACCTTTTAGTTTTTTTTCTAAATCTCTAACAGTTAATCTTTCACTTATTATTTTGTTTAACCATTTAACTTGTTCTTCACTGTCTGTTATTTGCAAAAGACTCCTAGCATGACGTTCAGATATTTTGTTTTCCATTAATGCTTGTTGAACTTCAGGAGCAAGAGACAATAATCTTAATTTATTGGAAATTGCAGATTGACTTACTCCCATTCTTTTAGCTAATTCTTCTTGAGTTAAATAACCCTTATCTAATAATGCTTTATATGATCTTGCTTCTTCGATTGAAGATAAATCTTTTCTTTGAATATTTTCTACAATAGCAACTTCTGCAGAATTTTTATCATCAAGTTGATTGATGATAGCGGGTACTTTAACTAGACCAGCTTGGGTTGCAGCCTTATATCTTCTTTCACCTGCAATAATTTCATACTTATCCCCGACTCTTCTTAAAACTAATGGTTGAATAATACCATGTTCCTTAATAGAAGCAGTTAATTCTTGTAATGAAGAGTCATCAAAATTTAATCGTGGTTGAAAACGATTAGGTATGATATCTTCAATTGGCACTTGTAAAATTTGTGACTCTGTATTCACGCTAATTCTTCCCCTCTTATATTATATAAATATAATAACTTAAATAATTTATTTTTTCAATGGTTTTTTTAAGATTTTATCATATGTTCTCACTTCTTTTTTATATGTGTTTCTTTCTTTTGCAATTTTTAAAATATTTCTTCTTCCCTTGTTTTTTGGTAAATCAAATTCAAATATGTCAATTATCTTACCACCCATTAGTTCAATAGTACTTTTACTTTCTTCCAGTTCTGTTTCAATACTGCCCTTTAATGGAATAAAATATCCATTTAATTTAACTAATGGCAATGATAATTCAGATAAAACCCTTAAATTAGCAACTGCTCGAGAAGTTACTATTTCAAAACTATTTAAATTTTCTTGGGCATAATTTTCAATTCGATTATTAACAATATCAACTTTTAGTCCTAATTTATCACAAATAAATTTTACCCATTCTATTTTTTTTTGATTAGAATCTAACAAAGTTACTGATAAGTCTGGGAAAAAAATTTTTAAAACTATGCCTGGAAACCCAGCACCAGTACCTACATCAATTAAATTATTTACTTTATTTAGATCAATCACTTTACAAAGAGTTAAACTATCGTAATAATGCTTTAAATATACATCTTCTAACGAAGTTATTCTTGTTAAATTTGTATGAGAATTATATTTGATTAATTCTTCATACAATATTTTTAATTTACGCAATTTATCATCATTTATTAAAATATCTAATTTATTTACTTCTAAAATAAATTCTTTCTCAGTCATTTTTACCATACTCTTTCTTTAAATAAATACCTAGTAAAGATATATCTACTGGGTTTACTCCACTTATTCTTGATGCTTGAGCAAGGGTTAATGGCCTAATTTCTTTAAGTTTTTGCCTAGCTTCACTAGCTAAATTTTTTACTTTATCATAATCCATGTCATTTGGTATTTTTTTTTCTTCTAATTTTTTTAATTTTTCTGCTTCTTTATATGCTTTATTAATATAGCCTTCATATTTTAAGAAAATTTCTACTTCATTCTTTATTTCACTATCATAAGGAAAATTATATAATTTATCAATAAATTCAAAAGTTATTTCTGGCCTTTTTAATAAATCGTAATAACTTAAATTTGCTTTAGGAATTTCTTTATTCTCTTTCTTAAATAATTCTTGAATATCTTTAGTAATATTTACCTTACTATTTTGTAAATCGTTTATTAATTTATTTATGTTTTCTTTCTTTATAACTAATCTTTTATATTGTTCATCTGAAATAGTTTTACATTTGTATCCCATTTCTCTTAATCTTAGATCAGCATTATCATGCCTTAATAATAAACGAAATTCGGCACGACTAGTTAACATTCTATAAGGATCTTTAACACCCTTTGTAACTAAGTCATCAATTAATACTCCAATATATGCATCACTTCTTTTTAATATTAATGGTTCCATATTTAATAATTTTAAACCTGCATTAATCCCGGCAATCAATCCTTGACCTGCTGCTTCTTCATAACCACTAGTACCATTAATTTGCCCAGCAGTATATAAATTTTCAACAATTTTTGTTTCCAACGTTGGTTTAATTTGTAAAGCATTTATTGCATCATATTCAATGGCATAAGCATATTTTGTAATAATAGCATTTTCTAAACCAGGTAAACTATGAACTAACATTTCTTGAACATCCTTTGGCATACTAGTTGAGAATCCTTGTAAATACCATTCATCATAATAAATACTTTCAGGTTCTAAAAATAATTGATGGCGTTCTTTATCACTAAATCTTACTATCTTATCTTCTATTGATGGACAATATCTTGGCCCAACTCCAGTAGCATAACCTCCATACATTGCTGATTTAGATAAGTTTTCATTTATTATTCTTTTAGTTTCTTCCGTTGTATAAAGCAAATAGCATTTTTGTTGATTATTAATATCATAACAGGGAACGGAATCAAAACTAAATGTTAAATACGTATCATCTCCACATTCTTCTTGCAGTTTACTAAAATCTATGGAACTCTTTTTTATTCTTGGCGGTGTTCCGGTTTTTAGTCTAATAATATCAAATCCCAATTTTTTTAAATTATCACTTAAATTATCACTTCTCTTTTCACCATGAGGACCACTTTCAGTATTTTCACTGCCTATTAAAATATTAGCTTTTAAATATGTTCCTGTTGTCAAAATTACACTTTTACAATAAAGTTTTTCACCATTTTTTAATACAACCCCGGAAATCTTATTCTCTTTTATTATTAAATCTTCAACTATGCCTTCAATAATATTTAAATTATTATATTTATTTAAATATTCTAACATTACTTTAGGATAAATTTTTTTATCTGCTTGCGCTCTTAAGGATTTAACAGCCGGACCTTTTGAACTATTTAGCATTTTTATTTGAAAATGACTCTTATCAGCTACTAAGCCCATTAAACCACCTAAAGCATCTATTTCTCTTACTATTATTCCTTTTGCCGTACCTCCAATAGAGGGATTACAAGGCATATCTGCAATATTATTTTTATTAATTGTTATCAAAGCAACATTAAGTCCCATTTTAGCAGTTATATTAGCAGCTTCACAACCAGCATGGCCACCACCTACTACAATAACATCAAACATTTTTTACCTACTTTCCTAAACAAAAATTACTAAAAAGATTATCAAGTAATTCTTCGTTATAATTTGCCCCAATTATTTCACCTAAATGTTCCCAAGCTTTTTTTATATCTATTTCTACTATGTCAATAGCAACATCATTTTTTATATTTTTAATAGCACTTTCAATATCTTCTAAACTCTTTTTAATTAAATCAATTTGACGAACATTAGATATTAAAGATAAGTCTTTGTCCATAATTTTATCCAATTCAAACTTTTCAACAATTGCTTTTTTTAAATCGTTTAAACCATCAACAGTTATAGTATTACCAAAAACATAATTTTGCTTAATATCTAGCTTCGTTTCTAAATCATTTTTATTAACAAATATTAAACGTTTCTTTTGATCTATGCTATCAATTAGTTCTTGTTCTTCATTAGTCAATATCTCATTATTATTTAGAACAACAATAATTAAATCAGCACTTTTTACTAATTCTAAACTTTTATTTACCCCAATTTGTTCAACTATATCATTTGTTTTTCTAATACCTGCTGTATCTATAAAATTAATTAAAACTCCATTTAAAACCATGTTACCTTCCACTATATCACGTGTAGTACCAGCAATATCAGTAACAATTGCTTTTTCTTCATCTATAAGAGAATTTAAAATACTGCTTTTACCGACATTTGGTTTTCCTACTAAAGCAACATTAATACCATTTCTAATTAATTTACCATTTTGCGCCCCTTTTAATAGATAATTTATTTTTTCTTTAATTATTTCTATTTTAGGTAATATTTTTTTATTAGTAATAACTTCAATATCTTCATATTCAGGATAATCTATATTTACTTCTATATTAGAAATTATGTCTACTAATTCATCCCTAATTATAGTAATTTTTTTAGTTAAATGACCACCAATATTGTTTAAAGCTAATTTCCTAGAAGCATCACTTTTGGCATTTATTAAGTCATTAACACTTTCGCTTTCAATTAAATCAATTCGACCATTTATAAATGCTCTTTTTGTAAATTCACCAGCTTCGGCAAGCCGACAACCATTTTCTAATAGTATTTCTATTATTTTATTAGTAGTACTAATACCTCCGTGACAATTGATTTCCACTATATCTTCAGTTGTATAAGTTTTAGGACTTTTCATAATTGTCACTAATACTTCATCGATTATTTCATCTTGATAAACAATATGCCCATAAGTTATAGTATGACTAGCTTTATTTTCTAGATTTTCACCTTTAAATATTTTATTTACCATACTAATAGAACCAGATCCACTTACTCTGATTATTGAAATAGCACCTACACCTAAGGCAGTTGATAATCCTACTATAATATCATCCATATAAATTCTCCTTCTTGCCTATTCTAGCATAAAAATCTAATTATTTCATTAAAAAACTCAAGATTTACTTGAGTTATAATGGCTTAATAACAATATGCCTATTTGGTTCTTCTCCTTCGCTTTCTGTCTTTATTCCTTTAAAATTTGTTAAAGCGTTATGGATTATTCTTCTATCATAAGCATTCATATTTTCCAAATGTATTTCTAATTTGGTTTTTGTTACCTCTTTCGCTAATGATTTTGCTAAATGAATTAATCTTTTTTCTTGCTTTTCTCGATAATTTTCTACATCTAAAATAAGATAAATATGAATTTTTAAATCGGTATTTACTCTTTGCTTAACAATTGTCTCAAGAGCTTTTAGAGTATTACCATTTTTACCAATTAATATAGCATTATTATTTGAATATATTTTGATATATATAGAATCATCTCTAATTTTAGTTTCTAGTGAAACTTCAAACCCCATATTACTTAATAACTCAGTAATGTACTCTTTTATATAATCTAGCAAATCATTTTTAGTAATTGCCTCAACTACAATATTATTCTTTCCAAATAAACCACTTTTCTTATTATAATATCTGTAATATAAATCATTTTTTTCTAATGAGTTTTCTGATAATATTTCTTCTAATATATTTTCTAATTCTTTACCTTCTTTAATTATTTTTTCCATACTTCATACCTTCTTTTACTTTCAATTTTTCTTTTATTTTTTTATTTGATTTATTACTATTATTTTCTTTTTTATTATAAATAATTCTAGTTACAAATGTTTGAATAGCAATAAAAGCATATGTTGTTATCCAATAGAATGCAAGCGCAGTTGATAATGTAAGAGATGTAAATACGATCATTATAGTCATAATATTTAACATCATTTTCATTTGACTTTGCATTTCTTTAGATTGCATTGGATTAGATTTCATTGAATATTTAAATGAAAAATATGTTGATAAGCCAATTAAAATAATTAATAATAAATATGCATAATTACCATTTGCTAGTCCTGTTGATGGTGTCATACCTAAATTAAATCCAAGTAATTTACCTTCAAATATAGCTGGTACTCTATTAATTGCTTGTAAAAATGCAAAGAATACTGGTAATTGAATAAAAGCAATTAGACATCCTGACATCGGATTAATTTTATATTTTTTATAAATTAACATCATTTCTTGACTTTTTTTCATCATTGATTCTTGGTCAGTTTTATTTTGATATTTCTTTTCTAATCTTTGTAATTCAGGATTTGCTTTTGACATATTAATTGATTGCTTTTGCGTTTTTAAGGAAAATGGTAATACTATTAGTCTAATTAAAATACCTACAATAATAACTGCTAGACCATAATTACCTACAAATTCACCAGTTTTAAGTAACAACCAAGCTAATGGTTTTACAAATATAAATTCCCACAAGCCAGTACTTTTATTTGAATTAACGCTATATTCAGTACACTTTGGTAAATCATCAACTGATGTTTTTAATTGTTTATCATTTTTTTTATATAATTCATATAATTCTTTATCATTTGGTTGACATAAGATGTTTTTTTGTAAATATTGACCTGTCATTTCATATTTAATAGGTTTATTATCTTTATCAACAACATAATTCGATGTTCCACAACCACTAGTTAATAGTATTACAACTATTAAAATCGTCGCTAATATTTTATTTTTCATCATTTTTCTCCTTCAATAATAATTTTTTTAACTCATTATTCATTTCTTCAAATGTTATATCTAAACATTCTTTCCTACCTATTATAATATAAAATCTATCTTTTTTAAATAACATTTTATTATTATCAATTATATTTC
>CAZJEY010000011.1:11105-13886 GCA_964545135.1 uncultured Mycoplasma sp.
TTTTTCTTTTATTTGGTTGATAAGTTCTTTTCATGTATTCCACCTCTTTCTTCAAGCGTTTATATTATAAATGAAATAAGATTAATAGTCAAGAAAATTCCGTAAATAAGAGTTTTCAACACTTTCAACGTTATTTTTATGTTAATAAATTGTTATTAAATTAATTGTTAATAATATTTTTGTTGAAAGTGTTGAAAACTTATGTAAACCATTTAATTTAAAGAAAAAATATGTTGATAACCGTGTTAAAAACCTTATTTTATAAAATTTTACTTGTAATAAAAAATTAAATAAGTTAAAATTGAATTGAGATTATTTATATGATTGTGGGGTGAGGTATTTTGAAAACAGAAGAAATCTTTTCAACTTTTTTAAAAGAGATTGAAAAGATTGTTAATCCAACAACATACAATGTTTGGTTTAGAGATTTAGAACTTGTTAAAATGGATGATAAAACGATTACTATCAAAGTGCCTTTACCTGTATGTAAAACAGCTTTAGAAGGAAATCACCACGATTTAATTGAAGAAACTTTATTTTCGATAACAGGGATTAATTATGAATTTAAATTTGTTACAAGTGATGAGTTAGAAGATATAGTTGATAGTACTATAGATCATATTGAAGATAATATAGTTGAATGGAATACAAACCTTAATCCTGACCGTAATTTTGATAATTTTGTTGTTGGGGAATCAAATAGATTAGCATTTGTTGCAGCAATGAATGTTGCTCAAGCACCTGGTACTATTCACAATCCTTTATTTATATATGGAAGAAGCGGAATAGGAAAGACTCATTTAATGCACGCAATTGGTAATTATATTACTGAACATTCAAATAAAAAAGTATTGTATACAACGAGTAACGATTTTGTAACTGAATATTCTAATATATCAAAGATTGAAAAAGGATCACAATCAATTAATTACGCCAATAATTTTAAAAATAAATATCGAAATGTTGATGTTCTAATAATTGATGATATTCAATTTCTTGTCGGTGCTGAATTAACTCAACAGGAATTTTTCCACACCTTTAATGCACTACATCAAGCTAAAAAACAAATAATTATATCAAGTGATAGAAGTCCAGACGATTTAAAAAAGATTGAAGAAAGATTAAGAAGTAGATTTACATGGGGATTACCTGTTGATATTTATCCACCTGAATTTGAATTGCGTTGTGAAATAATTAAGCAGATAATAAATAGAACAAGTATAAAAGATAAAGTAAATCGAGATGTTATTGAATATATTGCAAATGCATGCCCAAATGATGTTAGACATATTGAAGGAACTATCAACAGATTGTTAGTATATACTGCATTAAATCTTCCAGAATATATTGATTTAGATTTTGCTGTTGAGGCTTTAAACGATTATGTTAATACCAATATTTATCAAGAAAACTCAATTTCACATATTCAAAAAGTAGTTGCTGATTACTTTAAAATAACTATTGATGATTTAAAAAGCAAAAAAAGAAGTAATAATATTGCCAAACCTCGTCATATTGCTATGTATTTAAGTAGAATTGAAACAGAAGAAAATTTGGCAAAAATAGGATTAGAATTCGGAGGACGTGATCATTCAACTGTCGTTGCTAGTTGTGAAAAAATAAAAAAAGAATTACCAAATAATGAAACATTAAATAAAATGTTAAAAGAAATAAAATCAAAGTTATAATATTGTTAATAATTAATCTTAATATTTTCCTAATATTGTGGAAAAATAATAAGTTTTCAACAATATTAACAGTATAATAAGTATAATAATAAAAATAAAAGAAAGAAGGAAGGAAAAATGAAATTTATTATTGAAAAAAATATCTTATTAGAGTCTCTAATTAATGTATCTAGAGCTATTAGTACTAGAACAACAATTCCAATACTAAATGGAATTAAATTTGATTTAAAAAATGAAGGATTATATTTAACCGCAACTGATTCAGAATTAACTATTAAAATTTTTATTTCAGAAAAAGAAATAAAAAAAATAGAACAAACAGGAGCTATTATTATTCAAAGTAAATATATATTAGATATTATTAGAAAAATGCCTGCTGATGTTATTAACTTTGAAGTTATCAACAATAATAATATTAAAATATCAACTCCCAATAATGAATATAATTTAAATTGCTATGATATTAATGATTATCCATATATTAATTTTGATGAAGGAAAAGAACCAATTGCTCTAAAAGCAAGTGTTCTAAAGGATATTATTAATGGTACAAGTTATGCTATTAGTAATCAAGAAGTAAGGCCTTTATTAACTGGATTAAATTTAAAAATATCTGGAAATAATTTAGAATGTATAGCAACTGATTCATATAGACTTGCTAAAATGAATATTACTTTAGATAAAATTGTTGAAAATGTTGTTAATATTGTTATTCCAGGAAAGAGCATATTAGAAATTGAAAAAATATTAACTGATGATGATGATGTAGTATTACATATATTCAATAATAAATTGATTATTAATTATAAAAATATTGATATTCAAACAAATTTATTAAGTGGTACTTATCCTGATACTAGTTATTTTATTCCTAATGAATTTAAATATATGATTAATTTAGATTTAAAATTATTTAGTGATGCAGTTGATAGGGCAACAATATTAGCTCAAAATAAAGATAAAAATATTGTAAAAATGTTAATTAATAATAAAGAGATGATATTATCATCATGTTCTAATGAATTAGGAAAGACTGAAGAAAAATTAAGTATTGATTGTTCTAATGAAGAAAAAATTGAAATATATTTTTCTT
>CAZJEY010000012.1:0-1547 GCA_964545135.1 uncultured Mycoplasma sp.
CGAGAATCAATGGCGGTAATGGAGAATATAGTAATCCATATATATTGGAGTAGCGAAAGAATAAAAAAGGCGGCGTGGTCGGGGTGAGTCCGACGATGACGCCCGCCAAGTTTTCAACAAAAATTTATGTTTTACATCATTTGCAAATTATAAAATGTAAAGAGATGTAAACCAAAATATATTTAATTGTTAAGGCTCTCTCCTAATTTAGGTGGGGAGTTTTTTTGTAAAAGATACAAGTTTAAATTGTAAATAAATTATAAATAAGTTATAATTATAATGGTGAAGGTTATGGCTAAACGTAAAAAAAGTAAAGAGAATAAAAATAAAACTTATAGTGTTGAATTAGTTGGTCTTATTTTAATGTTAATAAGTATTATCGGTTTTGGTTTTGGATATGTTGGAAACTTAATAAAAATGTTTGCTATGTTTTTATGTGGTACTTATTACATAATATTAATATTATTTGTATTATTAATTGGGGCTTATATGTTATTTAAGCGAAAAACGCCAAAGTTTTTTAATAATAAATTAATCGGTTTTTATATAGTTGTTTTAGTAATACTTACTTGTGCTCATTTTGGCTATTTAGATAATATAAATAATGTAAAAGAAATAATTACTAATTATTTTGATAATTATTTAGATGCAATGAATACGATTAAAGTTTCTAGTAGTGTTACTGAATTTACTACGCCTAATATTGGTGGAGGTATCATTGGGGCATTGTTTTTAAGCTTATGTTATTTCTTATTTGATTATACTGGAACTATTATTGTATTAGTAGTTCTTGCAATATTTGGTTGTGTCATGCTATTTGATATTACTATTGCCGATATTTTTGATAAAATAAAAGGATTATTTAAACATGTTAAGAAAGAACCAAAAAATCATCATGAAGAATATAAAGTAACTGAGATTGATACTTCTAATGAAGAGGTAAAAGAAGAAGTGCATGATGATAAAGTGATTATTACTAGTATAGATGAAGTAAAAAATAAGCAATTAAAACAAGATAGTCTTGAAATAACTAAAAAGGAAGAATTAGAAGTAGAAAATAGTGCTTATCGTTTGCCTAGATTTGATATCTTAAATCCAATCAAACAAGAAAAGAAAGTAAATAATAGTGATTTTACTTTAAATAATAAACAAATATTAGAAAGAGTATTAAATGACTTTGATATAAAAGCTAAAGTAGTAGAGATTCATGTAGGACCTGCTGTTACTCAATATGAACTTACTGTTCCTAGTGGTACAAAGGTTAGTAGAATAAGTTCTATTAATAAAGAGATAGCTTTAGCTTTAGCTGCAAAAGATGTAAGAATAGAAGCACCAATACCAGGTAAAAATACTGTAGGAATAGAAATACCTAATCAAAATGTAATGTCTGTTCCAATTAGAGAAATCTTAGAAAGTACGGCTAATATTAAAACTGGTGATAATATTTTAGTAGCTTTAGGAAAAGACTTAATGGGTAATCCGATTGTAGCAGATATTGCTAAAATGCCTCATTTATTAGTTGCGGGTTCTACTGGTAGTGGTAAATC
>CAZJEY010000012.1:1647-11969 GCA_964545135.1 uncultured Mycoplasma sp.
CCTTCAACAGATATTATTACTGGTGTAGTAAAAGCCAATATACCATCAAGAATATCTTTTGCAGTAGCTAGTCAAATTGATTCAAGAACTATCCTTGATTCCTCTGGAGCTGAAAAATTATTAGGTAAAGGAGATATGTTATATTTACCAATGGGTGAAAATACACCACTTCGTATACAAGGATGTTTTATATCTGATGAAGAAATTAATCGTTTAATTAATTATTGTGCTAAACAAATAAATGTTAAATATGATGAAGAATTATCTAATCCAACAGTAACATCTAGTAGTAGTGGCAGTGGTAGTGGAGATGATGAATATGATGACCCACAATATAATGAAGTAGTAGAGTTTGCAATTAACAATGGTAAAATTAGTGCATCATTAATTCAAAGAAAATTTCGATTTGGCTATAATAGAGCAGCAAGAGTTATGGATTTATTAGAAGCTCGAGGTATAGTTGGACCACAAAATGGTTCTAAACCAAGAGAAGTATTAGTTAAATTAGAAAAAAATGCTAGTGATGAAGAATAACTATTTACAAAAAAAATATAGTTATGTTAAAATTAGATAAAGGATATGGTAATATGGTAAAGAAAAAAAATGATGAATTAAAGAAAGTACCATTGAAAAATTATTTGATAGCTTTATTAGTACTTATCGGAGGAATTTTATTAATAGTATATATTTTTGAATGGTATCAAGTAAAAGAAACTGAAAAATATATGGAAAGTTATTTATTAAAAAGTAATACAATAACTAATTCAATAGATGATATTAACTTATATAATCAGGTTATTCAAGAAGCACCAAATGATTATTTTATTGTAATTGGTTATTCAAATGATGAACAAGAATATTTATTTGAAAAGAAATTGAAAGAAATAATTGATGATTATGAATTGAATGATATAGTATATTACATTGATGTTACTAAGTTAAAAGAAGAAGAAAATTATTTAGAAATAATCAATAATAATTTAAATGTTTCTATTAAAAATGTACCTGCTATAATTTTTGTAAAAAACCGAAGTATTAATAATGATAATATTATTACTAAAGATGAAAATGGTAATATTAATTTGAATGATTTTGAAAAAATATTAGAAATTTATGAATATGAAAAGCAAAAATAGTTAAAGAGTACAGTTTATAATAAAAATGCCTCATACTTTAATGTAGGAGGTATTTTTTATGTTATTTGATGATGCTAATGTTGACATTGCATTTTTAAATCTAGCTGGATTACAAGATAATTCAAATATGAATGATATATTACCAGCAAAAGAAGGCTTTTTAAAAGGAAATATGTTTAAAAATGAATATGAACCATATAAAAATTACAAATATGCAAATCTAGTTCCCCAAAATGAAAAAGAAGCCAGATTATTTAATGTAATGCAATATTCATTTGCAATTAATGATTTAAATTTATATTTAGATCTTCATCCTGATGATCAAAAAACTTTTCATTTATTTAAAAAGTATATTGAAGAGGAAAAGAAAGCAAAAGAAGAATATGAAAGAAATTATGGACCACTAGTATTAAATGATAATACTTCAGCTCGTTATGAATGGATAAGTGAATGGCCATGGGAAAAAAGAGGAGGTAGTCAATATGTTTAAATATGTTAAACACACAAACTATCCAATTAATATTAAAAAGAAAGATTTAAAGATGGCTAAATATCTTTTGACTCAATTTGGAGGAGCAAATGGTGAACTTGCCGCAGCAATGCGTTATTTTAGCCAAAAGTTTACTATGCCTGACGATTACGGAAAAAGTCTTTTAAATGACATCTCTACTGAAGAATTAGGCCATTGTGAAATGATTTGTACCATGGTAAAACAATTGACGGAAAATGCAACAGTAGAAGAGTTAGAAAGAGCAGGACTTGGTTCTTATTATGCTGATCATAATAAAGCAATATTTCCAATAGATGCCAGTGGTGTACCATTTACAGCAGCCTATTTTGCTTCAACAGCAGACCCTTTAGCTGATATAGCTGACGATATGGCTGCAGAACAAAAGGCTAGAGCAGTTTATGAAAATTTAATTAATTTAACAGATGATGAAGATATTATTGGACCATTATTATTTTTAAGGCAAAGAGAAATAGTTCATTTTAATAGATTTAAAGAATTGTTTGATTATTATAAAAAGAAGGGTTATTAATAAAAGCACATGGTTGCTTTTATTTTTTTAGCTTACCAACGATTATTGGATTATTGATATGAAATTGCTCATCAAAATAATCTATAATAATATCATAGTCATCTTCACCTAACAAGCAAGCTTTTTTTATTAAATAACGATGCCAATTTTCTTTAGTTCTTTCCTTGTAGTTAAGAGGTAGATAACAACAGCCACAAGTTGCAATAATAAAATTCTTTTTATGCTTAATAGCGTTTATTATAATATTTTGGGTTGCTTCACAAGGATTATAACCAATAATTAAATCATATTTATTTAAATTGGTGTTAAGTGTAAAAGATTCTTTTTTTATATTAGCTTTAGCATAATTTTGAAAAAGAATCTTAGGATCCATTATGGTCATGTCACACTCATTTTCTAAATATTTAGCAACTATTGGAATATAACCTGCACCAACTTCTAATATTGAATTTCTATTATTAAAATATTTCTTTATTATGTTAATAAATTCTTTATAGGGATTAATATTATCCGGAATAATTTCTAAGTAACAATAAATCTGATTAATAACATCATTATTATTAGTAAAACCTAGGAGCAACCGCTCGTTTATTTCATCTTTTAAATCGTCTTCATACAGATTAATATAATCTTTTTTAAATTTTTTTAACTTTCTTTTTGATAAGTAATTAACTTTATATACTATCATATTTCACCTTTATATATTATATCTACGAATAATGAAATAATGCAGATTTTTGTTTGCTTTTTTTATTACTTTATAATATAATAATACTATGAAGTTTTTACTTAGATAAAAAAAGTTTCCGATTTTTATCCAGGTACAAACCGTTTAATAGAAAGGAAAAATATTATGGCTTTAAGTAAAGAAGAAAAAGCAAAAATTATTAAAGAATTTGCTAAGAATGAAAATGATTGTGGTTCTGCTGAAGTTCAAATAGCTATTTTAACTAATGAAATTAATAACTTAACTGAACATTTAAAAGAACATAAACATGATTATCATTCAAAAAGAGGTCTTTTAATGAAAGTTGGTAGAAGAAAAAAATTACTTGCTTATTTAAAAGATAATGATGTAAAAAGTTACAGAGAAGTAATTAAAAAATTAAATTTAAGAAAATAAGGCACTTTAGTTTTAAGTGCCTTTTTTTAAGAGAAGGAGTAGAAAATGAAAAAAGTGTTTGAACTAGATTTTTATGGAAGAAAAATTATAGTTGAAAATGGTGAACTTGCTAAACAAGCTCATGGAGCAATTTTAGTAAGATATGGTGATACAGTTGTTCTAAGTACAGCAGTTGTCAGTAAAGAAGCAAATTTGTTATCTGATTTTTTTCCATTACAAGTATTATATAATGAAAAATTATATTCAGTAGGAAAAATACCTGGTGGTTTTATTAAAAGAGAAGGAAGACCTACAGATAATGCTACTTTAGCTGCAAGAATGATTGATCGACCAATGAGACCATTATTTCCAGAAGACTTTCGTAATGAAGTCCAAATTGTTAATACAGTTTTAAGTGTTGATCAAGATAATAGCCCTGAAATGACTGCTTTATTTGGTTCTTCTTTGGCAACATGTATTAGTAAAATTCCATTTAATGGTCCTGTTGCAAGTGTTAAAGTTGGCAGAGTAGATGGTAAATTTGTTATTAATCCAACGGTAAAAGAACTAGAAGTATCTGACATTGATTTAACAGTTGCTGGTACTATTGATGCCATTAATATGGTTGAAGCTGGAGCTAAAGAAGTAAGCGAAGCTGATATGTTAGATGCTTTAATGTTTGGCCATGAAGCTATAAAAAAACTTGTTAGTTTTCAATTAGAAATTATTGAAGAAATTGGTCTAGAAAAAATGGATTATCTAAAATTAGAAGTTTCAGAAGATTTTTATAAAGAAATTGAAAAACAAATTAAGGATGATTTAGATGTAGCTTTAAGAATAAAAGATAAAAAGACTAAATATGAAAGAATTGATGAAATAAAAGAAAATATAATTAATAAATATAAAGAAGAAAATGAAGAAATAAAACCAGAAGAATTAAAAGAGTTACTTGCCAAGGTTGAAAAAGTATTTGAAGAAGTTAAATATGCGGTATTTAGACGTATAGTAGTAAATGAAAAAATTAGACCAGATGGACGTAAAATGGACGAAATTAGACCACTTTCTTGTGGCATTGATTATCTTCCTCGTACACATGGTAGTGCTTTATTTACAAGAGGAGAGACTCAAAGTTTATCTGTTACAACATTAGGTGCTTTAGGTGAACATCAAATACTTGATGGACTTCAAATTGAAGAAGAAAAGCGTTTTATGTTACATTATAATTTTCCTCAATTTAGTGTTGGTGAAACTGGTAGATATGGTTCACCAGGAAGAAGAGAAATCGGTCATGGAGCACTTGGAGAAAGAGCATTATTACAAGTTATTCCTAGTGAAGAAGAATTTCCTTATACAATAAGAGTAGTATCAGAAATATTAGAAAGTAACGGTTCCTCAAGTCAAGCAAGTATTTGTGCTGGATGTTTAAGTTTAATGGCTGCTGGTGTACCAATTAAAGCACCTGTTGCAGGTATTGCTATGGGACTTATTACTAATGGTAAAAAATACACTATTCTTACAGATATTCAAGGGTTAGAAGATCATTTAGGTGATATGGACTTTAAAGTTGCCGGTACTAAAAAGGGTATTTGTGCATTACAAATGGATATTAAAATATCAGGAGTTACTAAAGCAATTTTAAAAGAAGCACTTGCTCAAGCTAAAAAAGCAAGAATGCAAATATTAGATGTTATGACTGATGTAATTAGTGAACCAAGAAATGAATTGAGCAAATATGCTCCAAAAATTGATACATTTAGAATTGATCCTGAAAAGATTAAAGACGTTATCGGCCGTGGTGGTGAAATGATAACTAAGATTATTTTAGAATCAAGTAATGTTAAAACAGTTAATGATAAAGACGCTGTTAAAGTTGATTTAGAAGATGATGGTCGCGTAATTATCTATCATACGGATAAAGATGTTATAGCAAGAACTAGAAAAAGAATTGAAGATATTACAAGAGAAGTTGAAACGGGAAAAATTTATACTGGTAAAGTAGTAAAAGTTGAAGACTTCGGTTGTTTTGTTGAATTATGGCCTGGTTGTGAAGGATTAGTGCATGTTTCTCAACTTGCTAGTGAAAGAACAAATCATCCAAAAGAAGTTGTAAGTGTTGGTGATGAAATAATTGTTAAGTCTTTAGGTTATGATAATAAAGGAAGATTAAATTTATCTAGAAAAGATGCTTTACCAAAATCAGAAAAGAAAATAGAAGAAAAAGATTCTGAAAAGAAAAGCAAAAGAATAAAATTAGGTAAGAAAAAAGGAGAATGAATATGATATTTTTGATATTTTTAATAATTTTAATAATTTTAATTATTTCATCTATAAAGCAAATTAATGAATATGAAAGAGGAATATTATTTAGATTTGGTAAATTTAAAAAGGTAATGGAACCTGGATGGAATGTAGTTATACCAATAATTGATTTTTATAAAAAGGTTGACATTCGTACTAAAGCAGTAGATGTTCCTGAACAAGAAACTATTACCAAAGATAATGTTAGTGTTAAAATTAACGCTGTAATTTATTATAAAATATTTGATGCAACAAAGTCTGTATTAGCAGTCGAAAATTATTACTATGCTGTAGAACAACTTGCACAAACAACAATGCGTAATATTGTTGGTTCAGTAACACTAGATGAACTACTTGCTGAAAGAGAAAAGATTAGTGAAGAAATATGTAAAATAATTGATGCCGCTACTGATCCGTGGGGTGTAAAAGTAGAAAATGTTGAATTAAAAGATGTTTCTTTACCAGAAGATATGAAAAGAGTTATCGCAAGAGCTGCTGAAGCCGAAAGAGAAAAAATTGCTGTTATTACTAAAGCGCAAGGTGAAGTAGAAGCTTCAAATAATTTAGCAAAAGCTGCAGCAGTAATGAGTAAAACTCCTGGTGCCATGCATTTAAGAACATTATCGACTATAAGTGATATTAGTAGTGATCAATCAAATACAATAGTTTTTGCCCTTCCTATTGAAGTGTTAGATGCTATAAAAGGTGTTTCAGATAAAATTAAAAAATAAAGATTTTTGCCGAATCTTTATTTTTTTTAATAATTTGTTAAATATAAATCATAGTATTCTTCATAAGTAATATCTAATTTATGAATCTCTGTGGCTATTTCTTTGCCTACGTATCTAATATGCCATGGTTCTTCCATATATCCTGTTATTGGGATATATTTTTCTTGATATCTAACAATAAATCCATAGTTATGGGCGTTATTAAGTAACCACTTATAATCAGTATCATTTAATCTACTTCCAGTTACATTAGGATCGTTTAAATCAACAGCTAGTCCGGTTTGATGTTCAGAATAGCCAGGTCTAGCTGAATAAGTATCTGCTTTTATGGCACCATCATTTTTTACATAATTAGTATATAAAGTATTTTGAAAATCATAGGAACGATATGCAGTAGTTGATTCAAGTGTAATACCATCATTCTTAGCAGCGAGAACTAATTCTTTATAATTGCTGGCAGCTACATCTACCATTTTAGCGCCTCTAGTTGAATCAAATAAAGTAACTAAATTTTTAGGAACATAATCTTTTTCTAAGTAGTAATATTTATTTACAAGTACAGTTATTTTATCTTGATCTAAAGCAGGGGAAGTATTGGTATAAAATTTTTGGTCTAAACCAATATTAACTTTCGTAACAACATCTTCATAACTCATATCATCATTTTTATATTTTTCATATCTTTCAAAGTTATAAACATCAAAATTTTTTAATTCATAATAATTCTTTATATCTATATAATCAATATTCTTTAATTTATCTTGATTAGTAGAGCTTAATTTATTAATATAATTAAGCTCATTTTTGCTATATCCTAGATTAATAAATTCTTTTTCTGATTCAGTATAAGTTGTTTTAGTAATATTATTGGAATCTTCTTTTTGAAATAAATATTTATATCCGATTATTAATATAATAATGATAAGTAATAGTATTATTAGAATTAATAATAGTTTTTTTAATTTTCTTTTTTTTCTCATTGTACCACCAATTATATTATACTATCTTTTGAAAAAAGAATATAGTAATTAATTATAACTTGACATAAAAACAGTAAGTTCCTTATTTTGAACTTACTGTTCTTGTTTTACCTGTAGCAATCCATCCAGCTAATGTTGTACTATCACTCCAAGTATATTTATATTTAGTTACTTTTGAAGTTTTAGCAGTAGCATTAATCACTTCAGAATTATTTTTATAACATTTTGAACTAGCACCACTACCAGACTTAGTATAGCCACTAGGACAACTATATGTATATGAAACTTTTAAATTTATTGAATCTCCACTAATTAAGCATTTTGTTCCAATATTCTTATATCCTGTTGGACAAGTATAGTTATATACAACTTCGCTAGCTTTTGTTGAACTAGTACCTGATGAATAACATTTATTACCAGATAAACTATAACCACTAGGACAGCTATAAGTAGTATTAGCAGTAGCTGAAATAGCAGAAGTAGTAGTTTTTACACATTTACCTTTCTTTTTATCATAACCACTAGGACAAGTAGTTGAAGTAGTTTTCCTGTAATCAGCATATACTTTTACTTTTTCAGTACAATAATATGTATAATATAATTTATTGCAATCAGTAGTACAATTATCTTTAGCTTTTCTTCCTAGGTATGTACAACTAGATCCTAAGTTTTGATATGTTGTTAAATACTTTTTACCTTCATTAGTAGTATATTTATAACATTTAGTACTTGTACCACTACCAGATTTAGTATAACCACTAGGACAAGTATAAGTAGTAGTAGTAGTTAAACTTTTAGTAGAAGTAGTAGTTTTAGTACATGAACTACCAGATTTAGTATAACCGCTAGGACAACTATATGTTGTTTTTGCAGTAGCTGCTATAGAAGTAGAAGTATTTTTATAACAACTAGTACCAGCTAATGTATAACCACTAGGACAAGTATATTTAGTTAATGCAGTAGCATTAATTATCTTATCATTAGTTACACATTTATTACCATCTTTTTTGTATCCAGTTGGACAATAATAATTACTATTTTTAGTAGCATCAATAACTACATTAGTACCTTTATAACATTTATTACCATTTTTTTTGTAACCACTAGGACAAGTATAAGTAGTAGTAGTTGCTTCATATGCTTGTTTAAATTGATATTGTAATTTTGTATCTACATCAGTACATTTACCATCACAAAATTGATTACAACCTAATTCTTCAGAAATAGTGGCTGTTTCAGTATCACAAGCTAGTTTAACTGACATCGTATAAGTTTCATTATTATTAACTAAACGGACATATGATTCGTTTAAATCACAAGCATTACCGAATTTATCACTAAATGGTAAGATTAACCCTTTACTAATTAATTCTTTTAAAGTAAATTCAATACTATTACCATTTGTAGGCAAAGTACCATTAATTAACCAATAATTTCTTGCAACATCTTGCATATATCTAATATTTTCAATAAACTCTTTAGAATATGTTTCTAGTGATTTATTTTCAACTTCAGTAGTATTTTTGTTATCATAAATTGCTTTATTATTATCGTTTGTACCATTTATTTTTGATATCATCCAAATAAGTAATAATACTAATATGATAATTCCAATGGCAATAATAGCTCTTTTAGCAATTACGCCCCAATTAATTTCTCTTTTTTCACTTTCAGTATACATATTTATTCCCCCTTACTAATTAAGTGTTCTTGTATAACATTTGTCGGATTCAAATACTTCAATTTCTGCAACAATATGGTTTATTAAATGCTCAGTATTTATATTTGTTCCAGTTACTTTTAATTCAGGATATAAAACAAATACAGTAGGACCGAATGACATTATATATTCAGTAATCATTCCTTCTTCACTAGCATTTAATTTTCCAGATTGTTTATTTACATCATAAATAACATCAATTAAATTTTGAGCACTTGCTTTATCACTAGTGTTTCTAAAGAATTGTTCAGCAGCTTCTGATAATCTTTCCATTAAGGTATCGAAACTAGATCCTTGATTAATATCTAAATCATCAACAAAGTTAATTAAGTTAGCGCTTTTATCATAATCTATATTTTCATAACCAGGAACCCCATCGATATTATTGAAAACATCAACTGTAGCAGCATTCTCTAATGA
This sequence comes from uncultured Mycoplasma sp., assembly GCA_964545135.1. Lineage (GTDB taxonomy): Bacteria > Bacillota_I > Bacilli_A > RF39 > UBA660 > SIG200. Next base: position 11,075 of record CAZJEY010000012.1, read on the forward strand.
AGTAAACGTATCAAGTGAATCGTAATTTTCAGCACTTGATGTAATATTATGACCATCATAGATATCTAATAGTAATTCATCAATATCATTTACTTTTATATCAGTAACATCATTTGTGATTAATAAGCCTAATATTTTTCCTGAATTAGTAGCCAGTGCTTTAGCATCACTTTCTCTAACACCATTGTTGATAAAATATTCATAACTTTCAATATCGTATTCAATAGATGGTTCATCATTAGGTACTTCTTTGTTTTGCTCTTTCTTTAAATCACATTTAGAAATACCTATAATCATAGCACCTATTAAAGCAATTGCAGTAATTTTTTTCCAATGCTTTTTAATACTATCTTTAACTTTTGCTAATGAATTTTGTTCTTCTTCATTCTTAATTATTAAATCTATATGACTTTTTTCAATACATAATTGTGAATATATTTTTTCTAATTTTTCTTCACGATTATCTATATTTTCTTTATTCTCAACTCTTTCTAAGAATACTTCACTTTTATCAAGAAAACTAGCAAGTTCAGCAGAATAGCATTTTTTGTTTTTAAACATTAGTTCATCTATTTGATTAATTAATTCTTTACATTTGTTTAATAACTCAATTTCACGTGTAGACAATTCTTTATATTTGCTTTTGTTCACTTTTCCTTCGTAAAGGTTTAGATCAGTACTTTCGTATATGCCTAAGCTTTCTAATTGTTTTTTTATTTCTTCTTGATGTTTTTTTAAAGCTTCTAAAGTACTTTTTTGAGTGTCATTTAATTCACTTTCTTGTTCATAAGAATAAATAGCTTCACTAATCTCCTTATATTGATTTCTTAATTCTTCTATTGCTTTTTGTAATTCACTAAATTCCATATTAAATACCCCCTTTGTGAATATGGCA
>CAZJEY010000013.1:0-11386 GCA_964545135.1 uncultured Mycoplasma sp.
TTTTGAAGTAATGATATTAAACTTATCAGATTTTTCCAATATTGCTGGCAAAATAAGTGTAAATGTAATGAAATTTGTTAGTAAATATCGTCCAGAAAAAATATTTGATTTTTGTTATAACCTATCAGATCATTGGTTAGTTGCTAAAGGAACTAAACCATTTGCTATTAGAAGTTTTGATAATAAAAGATTAAGAAGAATTATTAGTGATTATAATCCAGATGTATGCATATCTAGTCTATTATATTGTAGTAACGTTATTTCCTATTATAATAAAATTGGTTTAATTAAATCAAAATTAATTACTATAATTACTGATTATTATTCGCATGAAGCTTGGACTATAAATCATAAAGAAGAAGATGCTTTTATTGTTAGTAATGAGATAGTTAAAAAAGAGATAGTTAAAAGAGGAGTGCCAAGAAAAAAAGTATATGCTTTTGGTTTACCATTAATAAGTGATAATCGTAGGGGTAATAAATTATTAATTAGAAAAAAATATGGAATAAATAATAATAAAAAAGTAATCCTATTTTTTGGCGGAAGTACTACAGGTAGTATGTATTATTTTAATTATTTAAAAATTTTAGCCAAAATTAATCCAGATTTAAATGTGATTTTTATAAGCGGTCATAATGAAAAATTGAAAAGTAAAGCACAAGATTTAGTAACAAAAGAAAACTTAAAAAATTGGATTATATTAGGTTATTCAACAGATGTCTTTAATTTATATCGTATAAGTGATTTAGTTATTTCTAAACCAGGAGGGGCAACTATAACTGAATGTTTAGAATTTCGAGTACCAATGTTATTGATACCAGGTGTTGGTGGTCAAGAAAAATATAATGCTAGATTTATTGAAAAGAATAAATATGGTTTATATGCTAAGAATAAGAGAAGATTTAAAAAACAATTAAATTTGATATTAAATAATCCTAAAATATTAAATAATATTAATGATAAGTTAAGTAAACAAAGTGAAAATAATTCTTTGGCGTTAATAAATAACTTAGTGAAAAAAATATAAAGGAGTAGTTTATGAGTAAATTAGATAAAGAAATAATTAATAATATAAAAATGTTAGGTATTGATATGATTAATATTGCTGGTAGTGGTCATCCTGGAGTAGTTCTTAGTTTGACTCCATTACTTTATACTTTATATAAAAATCATTTGAATATTCGACCTAAAGAACCTAATTGGATTAATAGGGATAGATTAGTATTATCAAATGGTCATGCTAGTGCAGCTCTATATGCAACACTTCATGTAGCGGGATTTGATATAGGAATGGATGATTTGAAAGATTTTAGAAGAATTAATTCTATAACTCCTGGTCATCCTGAAGTAAAAGTAACACCTGGAGTTGATGTATCAACTGGACCATTGGGTCAAGGAGTTGCTAATGCGGTAGGTATGGCTTTAGCAGAAAGATATTTAAATAGTTTGGTTACGAATGTTGATCCTAAGAATAAATTAATTGATTACTATACTTATTGTATTTGTTCTGATGGCGATTTAATGGAAGGAATTAGTTATGAAGCACTTTCTTTTGCTAGTAAACAAAATTTAAATAAATTAATTATCATTTACGAATCAAATAAAATTAGTTTAGATGGCAATATTGATAATACTTTTACTGAAAATATTGAAGATCGTTTTTTAGCGTTAGATATTGATGTAATAAATGTTAAGAATGGTAATAATATAAATAGTATTGATGATGCAATTAATGAAGCAAAAGGTAATAAAAGACCAACATTAATTATTTTAAATACTATTTTAGGAAAAGATTCTTTATTAGAAAATACGAATAAAGTTCATGGCAAGCCCTTAAGTGATAATGATATTATTAATTTAAGAAATAAATATAAAATTACTTCTTCTTTTGAAGTGAAGAATGAATATTATGAAAAAATGCGTCAGGATATTAAAAAAAGAATGGCTAAAGTAAATGAGAAATGGAATGCTTGCTATGAGAAATCATGTCAAATTCCTAAACTAAATGGTATTATTACTAGTTTAAAATCTGGCAACTTGAACTTTGATTTTAATAGTGAAAATTATAAAATGAGTGATAGTTATTCCGAAGATATTAGGGAGGGCAATAATAAAATATTCAATCTATTTGCTAATAAGAGTAATTTCATCTTATGTGGAAGTGCTGATGTAGCAAGCAGTACAAAATTATTAATTAATAAGGAAGGATTAATGAATGATAAAAATCCTTTAAATAGAAACATAGCATTTGGTATAAGAGAGCATGCTATGGCTGCCATAGCAAATGGAATTAGTTTATCTAATATTAAAGTATTTATTAGTACTTACCTAGTTTTTGCCGATTATTTAAAACCAGCAATGAGAATGAGTGCTCTAATGAATTTACCTGTTACATATGTTTTTACGCATGATTCAATAAAAATAGGTTATGATGGTCCTACTCATGAACCTATTGAGCAGTTAAGTAGTTTAAGATTAATTCCTAATCTTGTAACTTTTAGACCAGCTGATATTAATGAAATAATAGGTACATATGAATATATTTCTAAACATAATCGCCCTGTATGTATAATTATAGGGAAAGAAGAGCAAAAGAAATTATCAAGCACTAATCCAAAATATGTTTCTGTTGGAGCATATCCTATTAAGATGGAAAAAGAAAACTTAAATGCCATATTTATTGCAACAGGCAGCGAAGTTACTTTAGCATTAAAAATTGCTAATGATTTAAAAGTATATGGTATGGATATTAGAGTTGTATCAATGCCTTCAGTTGAGTTATTTTTATCACAAAATTCTAAGTATGAAATGCAACTTCTGCCTAAAAGCATTAAAACGTTTGTCTTTGAGTTTGGTAATGAACTAATATGGAATCGTTTTGCAACAGGACCAGAGTATATTTTTGGAATTAGTCAATTTGGCAAAAGTGGTAGACCTAATGAAGTATTAAATGAATTTAATTTAGATGAAGATGCCATTAAAAGTAAAATCATAGAATTAATGAAAAATAAAAATTAATAGTAAAAATGCTATTAATTTTATTTTATTCTTGTTAAATTCACTAGTGTATTAATGGTATTTCCAAAATCAAAAACATTTAATTCTAACATGTTTGTTAAGTCATTTATTAATGATTCATTAATTTCTTCTAAATGATTAGCATAGTTTTCTTCCAAAGCTTGGATAAAATCATTAACCATTTCTATATTGGCAAACGAAGCATCAACTCTTGGTAAGGAATCATAAAACCATATTAAACCAATATCACATTTATGCAGTTTTATTATTTCAATTATTTTCTTTACTATTATAGAATTGGGCTTATTAATATCCATTATAAAATTTGGTAAATCAGTAAAAAAATTAACTACTAATCTACTTTTAATATCGTCTATTTCTGGGATATCTGGATGTGCATAAACGTATTTTTTTAAGGCTTTTTTATATTCACTAATAAAAGAATGTAATTCAATATTAGGAGTATCTAAATAATAGTATATTGAACTAACTATATCAAATGCTACTTTTAATAAATTTTTATCTTGATTATCTAGAAAAAACGTACCCATAATTATCACCTCAATAATTTTGAAAATATTCTATCAAATCAAGCGTAATATTACAATAAAAAATAAAACTTCGACAAGTAGTTACATTTTTTTCTTAACTAATATTATATAATAAAAATGGTGATGGAAGATGAGAACGTTTTATATATTTAATATTAAAAAAGAAATGAGCATTTTAACACATGATACACCTTATAATTTATATCGTACAATAGAAAGTTTATATTATTTAGATAATATTAATTTAGGCTTATCTTATAAATTATATGATCAAATATTTGACTCCTTTGATAAAGAGTATATGAATGTAGTTATAAATAGAATATATCAAAACAATAATTATTATTATCAAGAAAATAATCGTCATGTAATAAGTAATAAATATAAGCCAGAAAATAGTTATTTGTATATATATAGAAGTCATTTGTTATTGAAAAGTAATGTTATAAAACCGACTTTACTTATTAATTATACTAATAGTGATAATTTATTTGTCTGTGATTTTAAAAATAAAGATTACTTTTGGTTATCCGAGGTTATTAATTAACTAGATTATTTATAAAAGTTTTGATACAATTAAAATGTGGTAAAAATGAAATTTAAATTAAATGATTATATAATAGAATATGAAGTAATTAGAAAAGATAATAAGAATCTTTATTTTCGTTTTGATGAAAATTGTCGTTTAATTATAACGACTCCAAGATTTGTTACTGATAAAGAGGTTCAAAAACTAATAAGTAAAAATGCTCAGGAACTTTTATTGATGTATGAAAATGCATTGGAAAGGAAAGAAAGATCTTCATTTTTTTGGTATTTAGGAAAAAGCTATAATGTGGTATTTGATAATCGAGTTACAACGATAAAGTTTGAAGATGATACCATAACTTGTTATGATGAAGAGGCTTTAAATAATTTTTATTTAGAAGAATGTAATAAAATATTTGGCGAAGAAATTGAAATTTGTAAAAAATGTTTTAATAATTTACCAGAATTTTCGTTTAAAATAAGAAAAATGCGCACTAGATGGGGCGTGTGCAACACTCGTACTAATACGATAACTTTAAATAGTGAATTATTGAAAAAAGAAATAGAACTAATAGATTATGTAATAATACATGAAATGTGTCATTTCTATGAACAAAATCATAGTAAACAATTTTGGGATTTAGTTAGCAAAGCATGTCCCGATTATAAAGAAAAAAGAAAAAAGCTGAAATATTAGTTTTATTTTTTTTAATTTCAAATAAATTTAAATAGGTGATTTATTTTGAAGTTAATAGCGCATAGAGGTATTCATGATGATTATATAAAAGAAAATACTTATAAAAGCATTTATAAAGCTTTAAAAGATGAAAGATATGTTGGGGTTGAATTTGATGTACGTATTACCAAAGATAATGAATTTATAATTTATCATGATGCTATGTATGATGGAAGATTAATTAAAAATATGAATTATATTGATCTTCCTAAATATATTCCTAAATTGTCGACGATTCTAAAAATAAAAAGTGATAAAATTTTTTTAATAGAGATTAAAAATATTGATGGTAATATTAATAAATTTGTAAAGTTATTAAGTAAATATAAGGATAAAAATATTTTTGTTACGAGTTTTAATGGTAAACTTATGGATAAAATATGTAAAATGAAGCCTACTTTTAAAACCGGAGTATTAAATTATATTTTAAATAGTATTGAAATGAATTGCTTGGATTTTATATGTATTTTAGACACTCTTTTAGATGATAAAATAATAAATGTTTTAATAGAAAATAAAAAAGAAATATTTTCCTATGGCATTATTAATAATAATAAGATTGGTTTATATGATGATGTATATTATATAGTTGATTGATTTACTTTACACTTAATTGTAAGAAACATTATTAAATAATGTTTTTTTATTGTATAATTAAGATAGAAGGTGAGATTTATGAAAATTATAGTAAGTGCCGGAGGAACAGGTGGTCATATCTATCCAGCATTAGCAATTATAAAAGAAGCACAAAAAAATGACCCTAAACTAGAGGTATTATATATAGGAACTCATAATCGAATGGAAACTAAAATTATTCCTGAACATAACATTCCATATGAATCAATTGAAATTTATGGATTTAGTAAAAAACTAATTGGAAGAGATCTAAAAAATATTGGATTAATTATTTCTTCGTATGAAAAATGTTTAAAAATAATGAAAGAGTTTAAACCTGATGCTGTTATTGGAGTAGGTGGCTATGTAACGCTTCCTGTTATAATGGCTGCTAAAAAATTAAATATTAAAACCTTTATTCATGAACAAAATAGTATTCCTGGTAAAACGAATAAATTCTTAGCAAAAGGCGTAACTAAAGTATTTACTTCTTTTCCCAGTTCTAATAAGTATTTTAAGAATGCAAATGTAGTTTGTACTGGTAATCCTAGTGGTGATAATGTTAATCTTTTAAAAAATATTAGTAGAGAATCACTAGGTTTTACTAGTGATAAAAAATTAATACTAATTACTAGTGGTTCTTTAGGAAGTAGTGCTTTAAATAATAAATTAATTTCTTATGTTAATGGAGTAAAAGATTATCAAGTATTGCTGATTACTGGAAAAGATAATTATGACCATGTAAGTAGTTTGATTAATAATAAATTAGTTAAGGTACTTCCTTATTTAGAAGGCCAAGCTGGTTTACTTAAAAACGTTGATGTAGTAATTAGTAGAGCAGGAGCAACTACTATAGCAGAAATAATTGCTTCTAAAACTCCTTCTATCTTAATACCTAGTCCATATGTGGCGAATAATCATCAATATTATAATGCTTTAGATTTAAGTAATAAAAATGCTGCTATAATGATAGAAGAAAAAGATTTAACTAAAGATATAATAGAAGAAAAGGTAAATAAATTACTTACTGATAATAATTATTATCAAAGTATTAAAGATGCTATTAGCAAGATAGGTATTGATAATCCTAGTAAAAAAATATATGATGAAATAGTAAAGGAGCTAAAATGAAAGAATTTGGTGAAGTATTAGAAAAAGTTGATTTAAGTAAGTATAATAGTTATGGACTGCCTAGTTCATGTGAATACTTAATATATCCGAATAGTATTGATGATTTAATTAATTTGCTTATATATCTAGAAAAAGAGGGAATCAAATATAAAATATTTGGTAGTTGTTCGAATGTTATCCTTCCAAATTCTCATTATTCGGGAGCGTTAATCAAATTAGATCATTTAGATAATTATGAAGTGGGTAGTGATTATATCATTGCTGAATCTGGTATATTGTTAAGTGAGTTAGTTAATGTTTTAATAAGTAAGGGCAAAGGCGGTTTTGAATTGCTTGGTACTATTCCTGGAACTTTAGGCGGAGCCATTTATGGTAATGCCGGGATTAAAGATTATTCAATATTAGATTTTATTGAGTATGTAGAAGTTATTCGTAATCATGAATTAATTAAATTAGATAAAATGGAAGTAACTTATAGTTATCGTAGTTCGATATTTAAAAATACTAGTGATATAATAGTTAGAGCAAAATTGCGAGTTATTGATAAAGATGTTAATGAAATGCGCGAAAGTTTACGAATTTTAAGAATGAAAAGATTAGAAAGTCAACCTATTGAATATAAAAATGCGGGAAGTGTTTTTAAAAATCCTAAAGGATATTTTGCTGGAGAGCTTATTGATAAATGTGGCCTTAAAGGTTATAATGTAAAAGATGCTTATGTTTCAGAAAAACATGCTAATTTTATAATTAATAAAGGAAATGCAACTAGTGAAGATGTTATTAAATTAATTGAGATAATAAAAGATAAAGTTAAGCAAGAATTTAATGTGGATTTAGAATTAGAACAAGTAATTGTAAAGTGGTAAAATATGGAAAAGAAAAAGGCAAAGAAAAAAATTAAATTGGGAGGAATTTTAGTACTAATACTATTTGGGTATTTGCTTTTTTCGCTTGGCACTTATTTAGTAAAAATGCCTATTAAACAAATAGAAATTAATAATAATTATTATTTAACAGATGACTATATTATCGAGTTGTTAGATTTAAAAAATAAAAATTTAATAGAATTTAGTACTCATAGAGCTGAAAAAAAATTAAATAAAGAAGATTTAATAATTAATTCAGATGTAAAAAAGAATATTTTTGGTAAGGTAGTTATTGATGTTAATGAAGAAAAAATACTTTTTTATAATTGGAATAATAAAAAAATCATTTTAAAAACAGAAGAAATAGATTATCAAGATACATATTTAGGAGTACCTGCTCTAATAAATTATGTACCAAGTGATGTTTATAAAGAGTTTGTTAAAAAATATAGTGAACTAGATCGTAATATTATTGCTATGATTAGTGAAATTGAATACGATCCTGATAAACTTAACGATGTAGTGCTAGATGAAACAAGATTTTTATTAAGAATGAATGATGGCATTAAAGTTTATGTTAATGTTTATAATTTAAAAAAGATGAATAATTATTTAGAAATATATGATGCTATTTTAAAAAATAATTCTCCTATGAATGCTTGTTTATATTTAGATAGTAATAGTAAAAATTATATATATGGTAGTTGTGATAAAGTGACTATAGAAAGTAGTGAAACAAATGAATAGAAACTTTGATCAAGAATTACTAGAATTAATTAATAATCTAGATTATAAACCTAAATTATTATTACATAGTTGTTGTGGACCTTGTAGTAGTTATGTAATATCTTTTCTAACTAACTATTTTGATATAACAGTACTTTATTATAATCCTAATATTGAACCAATAGATGAATACTTAAAAAGAAAAAAAGTCCAACTTGAACTATTAGAAGAACTTAATAAAGTAAATAAAATAGATTATTTAGATAGTGACTATGATAATAATAACTACCACGTATTTATCCAAGGCTACGAAAAAGAAAAAGAAGGTGGTAAACGCTGCCAACTATGTTTTAGAAAGAGATTAGAATATACTGCTTTACTAGCAAAAGAAAAAGGCTTTGATTATTTTGGTACAACTTTAACAGTATCACCTTATAAAAATGCTATATTAATAAATAATATTGGTTTTGAGTTAGAAAAAGAGAATCAAGTAAAATGGTTAGTTAGTGATTTTAAAAAAAGAGATGGTTATAAAAAGAGTATCGAATTATCAAAAAAATATAATTTGTATAGACAACATTATTGTGGCTGTTTATATAGCCTAGAGGAGAGTATTAATGGAAGTAAAAATCAAGAAGTTAAATGAAGAAGCAATAATTCCAAAATATGCAACTAATAAGTCAGCGGGAGCTGATTTATCTGCATGTATAGAAAAAGAAATAATAGTAAAGCCTTTTAGTCAAGTAACAATTAATACCGGTCTAGCAATTGAAATACCTGATGGTTTTGTCGGATTAATATTTTCAAGAAGTGGATTATCTACTAAAAAAGGATTAGCTTTAGCAAATAAAGTTGGCGTAATTGATTCAGACTATTGGGGTGAATGGCTAATAGTTTTATATAATCAATCTAATCAAGAACAAGTAATAAAACCACAAGAAAGAATAGCTCAATTTGTAATTGTGCCCTATTATAAAGCAGAATTTATTCTTACAGATGAGTTAAGTGTTACAAAAAGAAACGCTGGCGGTTTTGGTTCAACAGGTTCGTTTAATTAGAATGTTATAGAGCTATATAAATAATAAAATGATATTTACATATAATATATAGGATATAGGGAATTTACACTTGAATAACAAAGTGTTTTTTGTTAAAATATTCTTGGCTTAATTAGTCAAATAAACATTAACTTCTAGTATGAACCGAGTGCCACTATTTGTGGTGGTAAACATATTATTATGAAGTTAAGAAGAAAAACGAAGGAGGAATGAGAATTATGGCCGTAGTTTCTATGAGTTATTTATTAGAAGCTGGAGTTCATTTTGGACATCAAACTAAAAGATGGAATCCAAAAATGAAAGAATATATCTTTACAGCAAGAGAAGATATATATATTATTGACTTGCAAAAAACACAAGAATTGTTAGAAGTTGCTTATAATGAACTTAAAACAATTGCTGAAAATGGAGGAAAGTTCTTATTTGTAGGAACTAAGAAACAAGCTCAAGAAGTTTGTATTGAAGAAGCATTACGTAGTAAAGCTTATTATGTAACTGAAAGATGGTTAGGTGGTACATTAACTAATTTCCGTACTATTCGTCGTCGTGTAAAAAGACTTGAAGAAATAGAAAAGATGGAAGAAAATGGTACACTTAATTTACTTCCAAAAAAAGAAGTTATTCAAATTAAGAAAGAATATGATAAATTAAATAAAGTTCTTTGTGGTATTAGAGAAATGGATAAACTTCCACAAGCTTTAATAATTGTCGATCCTAAAAAAGAAATAAATGCAATTAGAGAAGCTAGAAAGTTAAATATACCTGTATTTGGTATTGTTGATACTAATGCCGATCCTGATGATGTGGATTTTGTAATTCCAGGTAATGATGATGCTGTTAGAAGTATTAAAGTTATGTTAGGAGTACTTAATAATGCAATTTGTGAGGCAAAAGGATTTGAATTAGTAGATTATATATCTGAAGAAGATAAGAAAAATAAGGATGCTTCTGAACCAAAGATGGAAGATTTAATGAAATCTGATAATTTCTTAAAAGGAAATAAAGAAGATATAATAGAAGAAGCAGCACCAAAAAAGAAAGAAAAAAAAGAAATTAAAAAAGTAGTTAAAGAAGAAAAGAAAGAAACTAAAAAGGAAGAAAAAGTTGTAGAAGAAATTAAAGAAGAAAAAGAAGATTTAACTTCTAAAACTTTAACAGAATTAAAAGCTATGGCTAAAGAAAGAGGATTAAAAGGCTATAGTACAATGAAAAAAGACGAATTAATTAATATATTAAAATAAAGGAGAATGAATATGGAAATTACAGCAAGTATGGTAAAAGATTTGCGTGAAACATCTGGTGCAGGAATGATGGATTGTAAAAAAGCCCTTACTGAATGTAATGGTAATATGGATGAAGCAATTAATTGGTTAAGAGAAAAGGGTATTGCTAAAAGTGCTAAAAAAGAATCTAGAATTGCTGCTGAAGGTTTAGCAAATATATTTATAAATGATAATAAGGCTGTTATTTTAGAAGTTAATTCTGAAACAGATTTTGTTAGTAAAAATGAAGAATTTATCAATATGATTGATGTTATAGGAAATGCTTTATTAAGTAGTGATGCTAAAACTATTGAAGAAGCAAATGAAGTAGAAACACCTGAAGGGAAAATTAGTGATTATATTATTTCTAAGGTTGCTAAAATTGGTGAAAAACTTTCTTTAAGAAGATTTGAAATAGTTGAAAAGAATGATGATGAATTCTTTGGTAACTACTTACATATGGGTGGAAAAATTGCTGCTTTAACAGTAGTAAAAGGAGCAAATGAAGAAGTAGCAAAAGATGTTGCAATGCAAGCTGCTGCTATGAAACCACTTTATTTAAATGAATCTGAAGTTCCTAGTGATGTTATTGAAAATGAACGTAAAGTTCAAAAAGAACTAGCTATGAATGAAGGAAAAAGTGAAGAAATTGCTGAAAAAATGGTTGAAGGTAGAGTAAAGAAGTTCTTAAAAGATATTTGTTTAGTTGATCAAGCATTTATTAAAGATAGTGATTTATCAGTTGAAAAATATGTAGCTAACAATGGTGGAAAAATTTTAAAAATGGTTCGTTATGAAGTTGGTGAAGGTATGGAAAAAAGATGTGAAAACTTTGCTGAAGAAGTAATGAATCAAATTAATGGTAACTAAGGATAGTAGAGATACTATTCTTTTT
>CAZJEY010000014.1:0-11107 GCA_964545135.1 uncultured Mycoplasma sp.
AGAAGTGGGTGAAATTAATAATGAAAATTTACGGAGTAGTATTTAAAGATAATGGGAAAATTTATCACTTTCAAACAGATCAAGAAATTGCTTTAAACACTAATGTAATTGCTGATACTGATAAGGGATTACAATATGCGAAAATTGTATGTGAAATCACAAATTCTAAGGATTTAGATAAAACTGAATTAAAGGAAATTATCAGAGTAGCCAGTGATAAAGATAGGGATATATATATAAATAATTTAAAATTAAGCGAAGAAGCTCTTAATAAATGTCGAAATCTTGTCAATGATTTAAAACTTAATATGAATGTAATTAATTCCCAATTTAATTTTGATAAGTCGCAGTTATTATTTAATTTTGTATCTGATGAGAGGGTTGATTTTAGAGAACTTGCCAAAAAACTTGCTGCGATTTATCATACCCGAATTGAATTGCGACAAATAGGAGCTAGAGATAAAGCAAAAGAAGTAGGCGGGGTAGGTATTTGCGGTCAAAAAATATGTTGTAAAAGATTTTTAAATAAAATGGATGGAGTGACTATGAATATGGCTAAAAATCAAAATTTGGCCTTAAATCCTTCAAAAATAAATGGTGTTTGTGGTCGACTTTTGTGTTGTCTTAATTATGAAGATGAAATGTATGTCGAATGTTCTAAAAATTTACCTAGTATGGGTGATATAATTAAGACGGAAAAAGGAGAAGGTTCAGTTGTTGGAGTAGATATTCTAAATCGAAAAATAAAAGTATTGATTAATGGTAATAAAGAAGAAATAGAATTGGCTAAGGTTTATGAGAAAAAAAGTAAAAAATGATTTATTCGATTATGAAAATAGATTTATTTATCAATATGAAGAGGGATTTAAATTTTCCTTAGATTCGATTTTGCTGGCTGAATATGTTTCGAATTTTAAAAATAAAAACGTTTTAGATTTATGCACGGGTAATTGTGCTATTCCCCTTATATTAACTACTAAATATCCATGTCAAATAGATGCTGTTGAAATTCAAAAAGAAGTTTATGAATTGGCTAAAGAATCAATTGTATTAAATAAATTAGAAGATGAAATATCTGTATATAATTTCGATGCTAATGATATTTTTCAGAAAATTAATAAAAAATATGATATAATTACTTGCAATCCTCCTTATTTTAAGGTAGATAAAACTAGTTTAGTTAATAAAGAAGAACTGCTTAATATAGCAAGACATGAAATAAAGTTTAAACTTGAAGATCTATTTAAGATTGCTAATCAATATTTAAATGATAAAGGAAGATTATATTTAATTCATACAATTAGTAGATTAGATGAAATCATCATTTTAGGTAGTAAATATAATTTAAATATAAAGGAGATTCAATTAATTAGAACAAGCAGTAAGAATAAACCTTCTTTAGTAATTGTTAAAGCATTAAAAAATTCTAAGACTGGAATAATTGTTAATGATATAATAAATATTGAAAAATGTAAAACATATAAAAATATTTTTAAGGAAAGAGGATAAGTATGAAGTTAGTAGTAGGTTTAGGTAATCCAGGAAATGAATATAAAGATACAAGACATAATGTTGGTTATATGGTATTAGATAACTATTTGGGTAGTGTTGAATGGCAAAAAAAATTTCAAGGCTTAATATATAAAAAGAATAATACCTTATTTTTGAAACCTACTACATATATGAATTTATCTGGAATTTCTGTAAAAAAAGTGATTGATTATTATAAAATTCCAATGGATAATATTCTTATTATTCATGATGATTTAGATTTACCTTTAGGAAAATATAGGGTAAAGTTAAATAGTAGTTCTGGTGGTCATAATGGAGTAAAATCTTTAATTAGTGAATTAAATACTCAAAACTTTTGCCGGTTAAAAATTGGAATATCTCATGATAAAAAAATTCCAACTGTTGATTATGTAACTAGTAACTTTTCGTCAAAGGAACTAGAAGAAATAACTAAGAATTTTTGCATTTACAATGAAATTATTGATAATTTTATTGTAAATGATGCAAACTATATATTAAATCATCAAAAAAGAGAAGATTGATAATATGGATTTTTTAAATAAATATTTTAATTTTGATGATAATAACATTACTTATGGGTTAACTAATGAGTTAATTAGTTTTTATGTGTTAGAATGTTTTAAAAGAAAGAAAAAAAATATAATTGTTTTAGCATCAACAATTTACGAAGCTAATCAGATATACAATTCATTGTCTTCTTATGAAAAGGATGTTTATCTATTTTTAATGGATGACTTTCTAACTAGTATGGCTTTGTCTACTTCACCAGAATTTAAAATATCCAGATTGGAAGTTTTAAATAAACTAAAGGAAGAAAAAACATGTATTATTATTACTAATCTAATGGGTTATCTTAAATTTTTACCTAATAAGAGAGTAAATAACAAACTAGTTTTAAATGTAAATGATTGTTATACAAAAAAAGGATTAATAGAAAAGATTGAATTTTTAGGATATAAAAGAGAATCCATAGTTACTTCTACTGAAGAATATGCAAATAGAGGTATGTTAGTAGATATTTTTCCTATTAATCAAGAACATCCCATTAGAATAGAGTATTTTGGTAATGTTATTGACAAAATTAAAGTGTTTAATGAAGAAACACAATTATCAATCAAAGAAGTTGATTCCATAGAAATAGCTGCAGTTGATGAAATTGAAACCGAAATCAATAGTTCCTTATATGATTATAGTGATGATGGTATCGTAGTATTTATTAATAACGATCAAATAAAAATATCATATGAGAAATTACAAGAAGAAATATTTGATTACAACAGAGTTAATGGAATAAATAAGAAATATATGTTTAATTTAGAAGAAATTAGTCCTGAACATAAATTGTTTATTGATAATATAAATAACATTGATAATTTTGAAATAAAAGAAATGACAAATTTTAACGAAAATTTTAATCTTTTGCAAGAAGCATATAATAGATTTATAAAAAATGAAAAGGAGGTTTTATTTTGTTTAAATAATGATAAACAGAAAGAAACTTTAAAAAGATATATTCCAAATGCTAAAATATTGATTAAAAATGTTAATAAGGGTTTTATTTTTGGTAAGTATGTTGTTATTTGTTCTAATGACATTGGTCGAGAAATAAAAGTTAAAAAGAATTATAAAAATAGTTTTAAAATTGGTCAACGAATTAAGGATTATAATGAATTAGTTAAAGGTGATTATGTTGTTCATATCGATTATGGAATAGGTATATATAATGGTTTAAAAACATTAACTAAAAATGGCGTTTTAAAAGACTACATTCAAATACTATATGATAAAAATGATAAAGTATATATACCAGTCGAAAAAATAAATCTAATTTATAAATACGGCGATAAAGATGGTATAAAGCCAAAATTAAACTCTTTAAATTCAAGTTCGTGGTTAAAAACAAGAAATTATGTAAAAAGTAAAGCAAAAGATATTTCTCAAGAATTATTAAAATTATATCAAGAGCGTTTGAAAGTTAAAAAAACACCTTATAAAAATTATGAATTAGAAGATATATTTAAAAGTCAATTTGAATACGAATTAACTAGTGATCAATCTAAAGCTATTTTGGAAATAAAAAAGGACTTAAATAGTGAGTATCCTATGGATCGCCTTTTATGTGGCGATGTAGGTTTTGGAAAAACTGAGGTAGCTAATAGTGCTATAATAAAGGCAGTTCTTAATAATAAACAAGTAATGTATTTATGTCCGACAACAATTTTATCTAATCAACAATACCAAGTAATAAGTAATAGATTTCAAAATATTCCCGTAAATATTGCGTTATTAAATAGATTTACTTCTACTAAAGATACTTCAATTATTAAAGAAAAACTTGAAAAAGGTGGCATAGATATAATAGTTGGGACCCATCGCTTACTTAGTGATGATATTAAATTTAAAGATTTAGGTTTATTAATTATTGATGAGGAGCAAAGATTTGGTGTAAAACATAAAGAAAAAATAAAAGAATACAAAAATGATGTTAATGTTTTAACTCTATCAGCTACACCTATACCAAGGACTTTAAAAATGGCTCTTTCCGGATTAAGAGATTTATCAATAATTGATACTCCTCCAGTAAATCGTTATCCTGTTCAAACATATGTAATGCCGGAAAATGATTTAATTATCAAAGATGCTATTTATAAAGAAATGTCTCGAAATGGCCAAATATATATTTTATATAATAGAATTAATACCATTTATGAGATAAAAGATAAAATTAACAAATTAGTTCCTGAAGCAAGAATAGCAGTTGCTTTTGGTCAAATGAGTAAAGATGAACTAGAAGATATAATGACTGACTTTATTAATTATGAATATGATATTTTACTATGTACAACAATTATTGAAAATGGTATTGATATACCTAATGCAAATACTTTATTAGTAATAGATGCTGATAATTTTGGCTTAAGCCAACTATATCAAATAAGAGGAAGAGTTGGTAGAAGTAACAGAATAGCATATGCATATTTATTTTATAATGCTAAAAAAGAACTAAATGAATTAGCGATTAAAAGATTACAAGCAATTAAGGAGTTTACTGAATTAGGTAGTGGTTATAAGATAGCAATGCGAGACTTAGCCATAAGGGGCGCTGGTGACATATTTGGTAGTGATCAAGCAGGTTTTGTAGATCAAGTAGGAATATCTTTATATCTGAAATTAGTGGAAGATGAATTAAAAAAAGCTAAGGGTGAGTATGTTGAAAATGAAGATAATTATAAAGAACTAACACTGAATATCAGTACTCATATAAAAGATGATTATGTAAGTGATGAAGATGTTAAAATAGAAATACATCAATTAATTAATTCAATAGATTCTAAGAAAAAATTAGAAGAAATTAAAACAGAATTACAAGATCGTTTTGGTATAATTGATAGTGATTTAGAAATATATATGTATGAAGAATTATTTAACTTTAGTACTAAAAAGATGAATATTAAAGACATAAATATATTAGATAGATTTATAGATATCACTTTACCGGAAGAATTATCTTTAAATATCAAAGGAGACCGATTATTGGTTGATATTTTAAAATTATCAACAAAATTTAACATATATTTTAAGAATAATAGATTAAATATAAAACTATATTATAAAGATTTAGATAAACACTATATTTATTATTTAGTGAAATTATTAGAAATAATTGAAAATAATATTAAAGAATAAATTTACTTCATTTTAAGTATATAATTATAAAAAATACTTAAAATATACTTAGAATGGAGTGAGCAGTTTGATGGATAGTGGAATTACGCGTAGAATTGATGATTTAGGTAGAATAGTTGTTCCAAAAGAATTAAGAAATAATTTAGGTATACGAGATGGAGAACCTCTTTTAATAACTACGCAAGATGATACTATAATAATAAAAAAGTATTCAAAAATTGAAAAACTAGAAGATAAAATAAAAAAATATTGTCAAATGGTAAGCGATGTAATAGATGCTAAAATTATTGTAACTGATCGTGAAAAAGTAATATATAGTGATGTAGATGAGATTAGCAATGCAAAATTGAATAAAGAATTAAAAGAATTTATTGATGAAAGAGAATCTTTTTTTAAAGATGAATTAAGCATTTATTTAAATATAAATGGCTATTTTGTTATTATTCCAATAATTACTTTTTCAGATAGTGTAGGCTTAGTAATAATATATAACGATAAACATTCAGTTTTAAAATATAAAGATATCGCAATTATCTTAAGTAAGTTAATTGTTCTTGATTAAAATAATTAAATATGTTAAGATAAATTAGTAATTAGCAATGATTTTAATGAGTAAACTAATTATTATTTTTAGAGAATTGGTGGCTGGTGAAAATCAATAATAATGTTAGTTGAACATGGTTAAAAGAGCTAAAACGTATGTCGCGTTAAGGCACAAGTGTATGATTAAATCATAAATTAAGGTGGTACCGCGGGTATTTACTCGTCCTTAGTTTGTGATTTTTTATTTTAGGAAAGAGAGGAAAACATGAAAGAAAAATTTTATATAACTACACCAATTTATTATCCTAGTGCAGAGTTTCATATAGGTCATTGTTATACCACAATTATAGCCGATGCTATAGCAAGATACAAAAGATTATCGGGATATGATGTTTACTTTCAAACTGGGACAGATGAGCATGGCTTAAAGATAGAGAATAAAGCTAAGGAACAAGGTGTTACACCAAAGGAATATACTGATAAAATAATATTGAATGCCAAAGATTTATGGCAACAATTAAATATTTCTTATGATTATTTTATTAGAACAACTGATGAAGATCATAAAATGAGAGTTCAAGAAATATTTAACACATTATATAATAAAGGTGATATTTATAAGAGTGAATACGAAGGATTATATTGTGTGCCTTGTGAATCTTTTTGGACACCTTCACAATTAGTTGATGGTAAATGTCCTGATTGTAACCGCGATGTTGAATTAGTTAAAGAAGAGGCCTACTTTTTTAAACTAAGTAAATATCAAAAACCATTAGAAAATTTCTATGAACAAAATCCAAACTTCTTATTACCTTTATCAAGAAAAAATGAAATGTTAAATAATTTTATTAAGCCGGGATTAGAAGATTTATGTGTTTCAAGAACTAGTTTTAAGTGGGGAATTCCAGTTACTTTTGACCCCGACCATGTTATTTATGTTTGGATTGATGCTTTAACAAATTATATTACAAGTTTGGGCTATCCTGATTCATTAGAAAAATTTAATAAATATTGGCCAGCAGATTTACACTTAGTTGGTAAAGAAATAGTTAGATTTCACGCAATTATATGGCCAGCTTTATTAATGGCATTAGATTTACCTTTGCCAAAGCAAGTTTTTGGCCATGGTTGGTTAATAATTGATGGTGGCAAAATAAGTAAAAGTAAAGGTAATTATAAAGATCCAAGAGAGTACATTAATGATTATGGTGTTGATGCAGTTAGGTATTTTGCCTTACGAGAAGTACCATTCGGTAGTGATGGAAACTTTTCTGAAAAAAGCTTAATAACAAGAACAAATGGTGACTTAGTAAATGTTTTAGGAAACCTTGTTAGCAGAACTATTCAAATGGTTATTAAATATTTTGATGGTAAAGTATTTAATAAAAATATTAAATTAGATATAGATAATGATTTGCTTGTTTCAAAAGATAATTTACTAATTAAAGTTGATGAAAAAATGGCTTCATATAAAGTGAATGAATCATTAGAAATTATTTTTGAACTATTAAGAAAATGTAATAAGTATATTGATGATACAACTCCATGGATTCTTGCAAAAGAAGAAGAAAATAAAGAAAGATTGGAAACAGTTTTATATAATTTACTTGATTGTATAAGGGTTAGTGCAATAATTTTACAAGCATTTATTCCAACAAGTGCTAAAAAAATACTTAATTATTTAAATATAAGTGAACGAGAATTTAAAGATATAGCTTCAAATATAGATAAATATGATGTAGGAACAGTTAAACCAGAAAATTTATTTGAAAGGATTAACGAAGAATAATGTTTACAGATAGTCATTCTCATGTATATAGTAAGTATTATGATAATATTAAAGAAGTTATCGATGAAGCAGGACAGAATAATGTGGATAGAATAATTATCTGTGGCTGCAATAATATTGAAAATCATGAAGTGTGTGAAGTTGTTAGTCAATATGACAATTTGTTTGGAGCAATAGGTATTCATCCTGAAGCAATAAACGAATACACAGAAGAAGATTTAGATTATATTAAAAAAAACATTTCCAATAAAAAAATAATTGCAGTAGGTGAGATCGGTTTAGATTATTATTATGAAAAAGATTCAAAGAATAAACAAATTGAATTATTAAATAAACAACTAAAGATAGCAGAAGATTATAATATACCTGTTATCATTCATAGTAGAGAGGCTACTTTTGATACTCTAAATACCTTAAAAAAATATAAATGCATTGGTATAATTCATTCTTTTAGCGGAAGTTATGAAACAGCTATGGAATTTATTAAAATGGGATATTTAATTGGTGTAAATGGAGTTATCACTTTTAAGAATGCAAATATTAAAGATGTTATTAGAAGACTTCCTTTAGATGCTATTGTATTAGAGACTGATTCTCCTTATTTAACTCCAGCTCCTTATCGTGGTAAGAAAAATGAGCCAAAACACATAAAAGATATTGCTAGCTTTGTTGCTAATTTGTTTGCTATTACACCCGAAAAACTAGCCATAATAACAAATAATAATTTAAATAGAGTATTTCAAAAAATAAAAGATTGCTAGTTTTTCTTTATAAAAAGCATATTATGCGTTATAATTATACTGAGGTGGAAGATGAAAACGAAGTTTTTAAATATTATTAAATGCTTTTGTCTTTTAGGATTAATTATTATTTCTACATCTAAAATTAGAGATTTTAAAGGAACTATTTATAATGATAATATTAATAAAACCATTAATCTTTCAACTATGGCATTAAAATTAGAAGAAACAATTCAAAATGATATATATAGTGCTAAAGATACATTTACTGGAGATTTAACTGGATATATATATAATTGCCCTTTATGTAGTGGCCGTCTAGCTTGCAAATATGATTTAGATCTAAGTGATGGAAAAACTTATTTTAATGATTATCAATATGGAAATGTTAGAATAGTGGCATCAAGTTCAAATTTATCATGTGGTACTATCGTAAGGTTTAATAGTCCTAGAGTATCAGACCAACCTGTTTTAGCAATCGTTTTAGATCGTGGTGTTCATGGTAACTCTTTGGATTTATTAACAGAGTCACTAGATGCTGCAAGAATTGTCGGAAGATCATCTATAACTTATGATGTTTTAAGAGAGGGATATGGAAGTTAATACTTCCTTTTTAGTATGAAAGCCAAGAAAAGTTTAGGACAAAATTTTTTAATAGATAATAACGTTATAAATAATATAATAAGTTCTTTAGATGCTACAAAAGATGATTTGATTATTGAAATAGGTCCAGGTAAAGGTGCACTTACTAGGTTATTAAAAAATAAAAAAGCATTACTAATTGCTTATGAAATTGATCAGGAATTAATGCCTATATTAAGTAAATTAGAAGATGATAAAACAAAAATTTTTAATAAAGATATATTAGATGCAAATTTGCAAACTGATTTAATGAATTATAAATATAATAATTTATATATTATAGGAAATTTACCATATTATATAACAACACCAATTATCAAGCATATTATAAATCAAGATATAAGAATACATTCAATGATATTTATGGTTCAAGATGAGGTAGCAAATAGATTTACTGCTAGACCGAAAACACGCGATTATGGTAGTATAACGCTTTATTTAAAATATTATTTTAATATAGAAAAACTATTTAAAGTAGGTAAAAAATCTTTTAATCCAGTCCCAAAGGTGGAAAGTGCCGTTATTAAATTTACGGAGAGATTAGATAAACCTCTGGTTGATAAAGATATATATTTTAAATTAATTAATGATGCGTTTAGCCAAAAAAGAAAAACATTAAAGAATAATTTAAAAGATTATGATTTTAATTTAATAAAAAAAATATTAGAAGCGAATAATTTAAATGAACTGGCAAGAGCAGAAGAATTAGATGAAGAAATATTTATTGCGATTGCAAAGTCATTAAACAAGCAATGATTTAAAAATATAGTGACAAATAAATGTTACTATATTTTTATTTTTGGCATAAAATTTATTGGTGAAGAAAATGAATATAAAAAAAGGCGACTACGTAACGCGCAAAAGTTATAATCATGATACTTTATTTAAAGTTATTAATATTGAAAATGGTATTTATTATTTAAAAGGAGTTGAAGTAAGGCTTCTAGCTGATAGTTTAATAGATGATTTAAAAAAAGTTGATGATTATATTGAAGATTCCTTTGCAAGAACCAGAACTAATAAGGAAATTACAAATGAAAATGATTATTTTTATTTACCCGCTAAAATAGTACATATAGATGGTGATACTGAGTATTTAGAAAAATGCTTAAAATTTTATCGCAATTCTAATGTATTTGCTATTGGTAAAAAGGTTAATGAGGAGAATATGTATGAACAAGTACCTTTATTACTTAAAGAATATAAGCCAGATATATTAATAATCACAGGTCATGATGCGTATCTTAAGAAAAAAGGCGATAAAGAGGATATAAAAAATTATAAAAACACTGCTAATTTTATTAAGGCAGTAAAAAGTGCTAGAAAGTTTGAACAAAGTCACGAAAAATTGGTAATTATTGCGGGTGCATGTCAAAGTAATTATGAAGAATTAATTAAAGCTGGTGCAAATTTTGCTTCCAGTCCCAAAAGGGTGAATATTCATGCTTTAGATCCAGCAATAATTGCCGTAACACTTGCTCTTACAGAAAGAAATCAAGAAATCAATTTATTAGAACTGTTAGATAAAACAAAATATGGTAGTGATGGTATAGGTGGACTTAAATGTAATGGGCTAATGTATGTGGGGTATCCAAGAGAATGAATTTAGATACTGTCAAAGAAAATATAACTAAAAATATTGGCAAGAAAGTAATTATAACCGTATATGGAATGAGAAATAAAATAAATAAATATGAGGGTGTTTTATATAAAGTTTATCCCAATATTTTTTCGATAATGACTGATTATGGTGAAAAGTCTTTTTCATATAATGAATATATAACTGGAGAAGTAAAAATTAGATATTTTAAATAGTATAAAATTAATTCTAGTTGCATATTCCGTTTTTTTGTCTTAAAATATAAGTGTGTAATACAGTAAGGAGTGAGATTATGGAAATAACACAAGTAAAAGTTCACAAGGTGAATAGAGAGGATTCAAAACTTAAAGCATATGTTACAGTAACTATTGATGATTGTTTTGTAATACACAATATTAGAATTATTGAAGGTGAAGGTAAGTTGTTTATTGCAATGCCATCTCGTAAAGTTGCTCAAGATAGATATGAAGACATAGCTCATCCAATTAATAAAGAAACAAGAGAAATGTTTGAAGAAAAAATTTTTGCTGAATATAATAATCCAACATCAGAAGAATAAAAAAACTAGTAAAT
>CAZJEY010000015.1:0-1790 GCA_964545135.1 uncultured Mycoplasma sp.
AAACTTTATTTTTAGCCATTTGACTAGTATGAGGAGGACTTTCAAAATAAATTGCTTCAATTTTTACTCCTCTTTTCATTGCTAAATAGCCTGCCACAGGAGAATCAATTCCCCCACTTAGCATCAGTAATCCTTTTCCTAAAGTTCCTACCGGATAACCACCAATTCCAGCATACTCATCGAAATAAAGTAAAGAACTATCTTTTCTTATTTCGACATTAATAGTTATTTGGGGATTAATTACATCAACCTTTATATTACTTTTATTTGCTAAGATAATGCCACCAATAATTTTACTTATTTCAGGACTTTTATACGGATAAGTTTTATCACTTCTTTTTGTTTCAACTTTAAACGTATTAAAATCAATATCTTTTATTAAATCAATTACATTATTTTTAATATCATCTAACTCTTTACTACTACTTTGATAAGCTAAAACTATACTATGAATACCAAATACACTTTGTAATTTTTTTATTACTTCATCATAATCATTATTTAAACATTTAATAAACATTCTACCATAATCATATGATATTTCAATATTAGCAATTTGTTTCTTGATATTTTCTTTTAAAGTATTTAAAAAGAAATTCTTATTATCTTTCTTAGTTGATAATTCTCCATATTTAATTAATATTATCTTTTCCAATGTTATTTCCCCCACTAATTAAATTATTTAAGTTATTATATTCTACCTCAAAAACACTTAAAAATCTATTAATATCTTCACTTTGGGTTAAATGTGATAAACTTATTCTAATTGTTGATTTACTTCTTTCAATATCATTATATATTGCCATTACACTGCTAGATATTTCGTTTGAAGCACATGCCGTATTACTGCCAACATATATTTCATGTTTTTCTAAAGCATGAATCAAACTTTCTGCTTTAACATTTTCTAAACTTATATTAATGATATGAGGTATAGAATATTTTGTTTTATTTATTTTTATACCAGGCATTTGACTTAATTTCTTAATTATCTTTTCATTTAAAAGAGTGATATATTTTTCGCGAGAATCTAAATCATTTACAGCTATTCTAATAGCTTTTGCCATACTCACTATTAATGGCAGTGGTGGTGTTCCTGGACGCATTTGATTATGTTTACCACTACCCTTTATTAAAGTTGTCATTTTAACTTGATTGTTTTTATAAAGAAAACCAATACCTTTTGGTCCATAAATTTTATGGCAAGAAGCACTTGCCATATCAAAATCAAAAAAATTAACTGGTGTTTTTCCTAAAGCTTGTGTGATATCCGTATGAAAAATAGTTCTTTCATTTTCTCTTTTAATAATTTGTCTTAACATTTTAAGTGGTTGTCTTATTCCAACTTCACTATTTACTGCACAAATGCTTACTAAAATTGTATCTTCTCTAATTAAATTCTTTAGATCATCAAAATCTATTAAACCATCTTGATCATTATTAACATAACTTATTTCAAATCCCATATTTTTTAAATAATCACAAATTGCATATATACTTGGATGTTCTAATTTAGATACAATTATATGTTTACCATTTTTATAATTAGCCATACAGGCACCAATTAATGCTAAATTATTTGATTCAGTAGCGCCACTAGTATAAATTATTTCACTATCCATAACATTAAAAATATCACTAATTTGTTTAGTAGCACTATTCATTAAATCTAAAGATTTTACTCCTAAACTATGGATAGAATTAGGATTTCCAATGAAATCCTTACTTGTTTTAATATAAGTATCTAAAACATCCAAATTAAGTGGTGTTGTTGCACTATAATCTAAATA
>CAZJEY010000015.1:1890-10730 GCA_964545135.1 uncultured Mycoplasma sp.
TCCTAATATTCATATTCTTCTAATAATCTTTTATGTATTCCTGGTTCAACTAAATTAATAGCATTTATAGCATTTTCTAAACTATTTTTAAAATTACCTTTATAAAATGCACTTTCAGCTTTTTGAAGGCCAAAATCAACTTCTCTATTAATTCGATATCTATTACCATATACAATAGCAGTTTCAGCCATTTTAGCCGTTTTTATTGTTTCATTTATTGTGTTATAACATTTTAATACTAAATCTCTTGCTGTATCTACTCTCATATTTAATATCTTGATTGAAATCGGCCTTTTATCTAATTCCTTAGCCATTTCATTAATTGCAATTACCGCTTCTGATAATTCAATATAATAATTTTTAGGAACTACTGGTAATTTATAACTTCTTACTTTTTCTTTAGCTTGATTTAATATTTCTTTTATTTCATCTAATTGTTCTCTAGCTCTTTTTTCATCTTCTTTTAAACTACCTAGAGTTCTTAAAGTAACATTTAATTTTTCTTCAGCTTTTACTAATTTTACATTAAGTATTTCCATTTCTTTACTTAACTTAGAATAAGCAAGAACTTTACTTCTTTCCATTTCAACAATGCGATCATAACTATCTCTGATATTACTAAAATCGTCTTTAATTGTTCCTATAATAGCAACTTCTTCATCAGATAAATCATAACTATATTTAATATCATCTATCTTACGATATAATTCATTATTTATTTTTTCTAACTTAGTTACTTTTATTAAAATACTTCTTTTATATTCCTCATATAATTTTTTAGTTATTCTTTCTTTATCAAAATCATTATACAATGAATCAAAATAATCAAGAATAGTTTTTAATTCAAATACTGAATCTACAACATTTAATACATTCAATCTACTATAAACATCTTGAATCTTTTTATTAGCTTCTTCAATATTGTAAGGAATATTTAAGTACTCGATATTATAGCCTTCTGCAACCATCTTTTTACTTATATTAGTAATATCTTCAATTCTTTTCGGAATTAAACCACCTGCCAATGAAGTAATAGTTTTTGTTTCTCTTATTACAACTTTTAAATTACCAATTGTATCATCAATTGCTTTTACTATCTTTCCTACTTCTAAATATTGATTCTTTTCCATTGCATTTTCAAAAGTACTAAATAGTTTATCAATATTTTCAAATTGTAATTCAATAGGGACTTTTATTACTTCATAATCACTAGTATTCATACTATATTGGTTAAGTATTTCCCTATACTCAGCTTTTAATTTTGTAATTGTTTCTCTATTTCTTTCTTCACTTAAAGTTATTTCTTTTATTTCTTCCAGTAAAAAATCTGCTCTTGTTTTTAATAAATTGATAGTACTCTCAGCATTTAATATATCTTTTTCAATATTTTTATATTTTTTTTCATTAAATTCATCTTCTATTTCAATAATCTCATCAGTTATTTTCGGAATTTCTTTATCTTTAATATCATTAAATCTTTGATACCATTCTTCATATTTATTTTTTAACTCATCATTATTTATTAAAGCTTCAACTTTATTTAATTCACTTAAAATACTAGCAGAAATAATCAAATTTTTTTCTCGCTCTAAAGAATTAATTTCATTTAAAATCTTTTGACGATTCTTTTTATTTAAAATTGCTAAAACAATTACAATTATTATTATTGTAATTAAGTAATATGAAATTGCTATTAGTAAAAAAGTCTCTTTACTCATTTTTTTACCACCTATCATACCTATTGTATCATAATATTAATATTTTTAACATTATAAATCGCCTTTTTTCGTCAAAAAAAACTTACCATATCTTGGTAAGAAATTTTATTATTTATTAATATTATAAGATTCACCAGTTATACTATCTAAATCTACATTACTAAAAGAATTATTTTCATCTTGTTTTTGAGGTACACTTATTTCAGTTTCTTCTTCGTCATCAGTTTTTAATGCTGGTAATTCAAATTCATCATCGTCATTATCAATTATTGGCTTTTCTTCTTCGACTTTAGGAATTTCTTCTTTTTCTTCCTTAGGTACATAAACTGAACTAAATACTTCGACATTAGGAGTTGTTATCTTTTCTAATTTTTCTTTTTCTTCTTTTGCTACTTCAACTTCTTTATTTTCTTCTTTTATTTCTTCTACATCTTTAGTGATTTCAACTGGATTATAAGCAGGAATTTCAGGCAACTCTTCTTCCTTTGCTTCTTCAATTTGCATTGGTTCATCCTCAATAACTAAAGGTTTTTCTTCTTCTTTTGTTAAAATTGGTTTAATTTCTTCATCTTCATTATTTTCAGAAATATTTTCCTTAATAATTTCTGGTTTGGTATCTTTTATACTTTCTTCTTCGTTAATAATTGGCTTAACTTCTTCTTCAATTTTATTTTCTTCAATTGATTCAACTTTATCTTTTTCATCATCCATTTTAAATAAATCAGGATTCAATTTTTGCAATCTTTTAGTTTCTTCTAATTCACGATTTTTCTTATCTTTTTTACCAAAAAACAAAATCAAAAAGAATAATATAACAAGAATTACTATTGCTATAATTAAGTAAATTCCAAAATTGTCATAACTATATAAGTTATTTAAAAAATTATCCATTTCAAATCAACCTCTTTATTCTATTTATATTCTTTATACTATAAAAATATCATACTTTAAACAGATATTCAAGTTATTTTTCATTCTTATTCTTAAATTGTAAAATAATTGGTGTACCGGTTAAATCAAAATTCTCTCTTATCTTATTTTCTAAATATCTTTCATAACTAAAATGTACTAACTTTTTACTATTAACTTGAAAAGTAATTTTAGGCGGACATTTATCAGTTTGAGAAACAAAGTAAATCTTTAGCCTTTTTCCTTTATAAGATGGTGGATTATGAAGACTAACAGCATCAGTAATAACATCATTTAACAAACTAGTTTTTAATTCTTTACGATTATTTTCATAAGCTTTAATAATTTCAGGCATTAAAGTATTAATTCTTTTTTTAGTTAATGCCGAAATAAATACAAAGTTTATATAAGGTACAAACTTAAAATATACACTTAGTTCTTCTTTCCATCTTTTTAAATCTTGATCAGGATTTTTCATCGCATCCCATTTATTTACAGCAATTACTATTCCTTTACCTGCTTCAATAGCATAAGACAAAATATGCTTATCATGTTCAATTATTCCTTCTATACCATCGATAACTAATACACAAACATCACTTCTGTCTATAGCTTTTAAACTTCTTAACAAGCTATATTTTTCAACTGATTCATAAATTCTTCCTTTTTTTCGCATCCCAGCTGTATCAATTACTATATAATCCTCATGATTATAAGTAAATCTAGTATCAATTGCATCACGAGTAGTTCCTGCCTTATCACTTACTATAGACCTTTCTTCGTTAAGTAAAGCGTTGATTAAGCTACTTTTACCGACATTTGGTCTACCAATAAAACAGAATTTTAAAATGTCTTCTTCAACTTCTTCCGTTTTAACTATATCCTTAGTAATTATATCTAATAATTCTTTTATGCCTTTATTATGCTCAGCAGAAATACCTATTACTTTTTCAAAACCTAGCTCATAATAATTATAAATTAATTCTTCACGTTTTAGATTATCTATCTTATTAACTACTACTATTACGTCCTTGCCACTTTTCTTAAGCATATTTCTAATCTTTAAATCAGCCTCACTAATTTCGGTTAGGCCATCAACAACAAATAATATAGTATCTGCTTCATCAATTGCTAAAGTTGCTTGCATTAAAATATTTTCATCGAATTTATCGCTTTCACCATGGATTCCTCCAGTATCAATTAAAGAAAACTTTTTATCTTGATAATTTACTATTCCATAAATTCTATCTCTAGTTATTCCAGGTTCACTTAAAATAATCGCTTTTTTTTCTTTAATTAAGCGATTAAATAAACTACTTTTGCCTACATTTGGCTTACCAATTAAACATACTGTTTTCATAAATCCCCCTAACTACAAATATAATTGTTATCTTCCTTATCCTTATCTGTTATAAATATTGCCTTAACTGATTCATCTTCTTTATATATAAGAATTTCTTTTTCATCTAAATAACTACCTTTATTAGTAACATCTTCAATAAAACCTTCACCATTATCAGTTTCACTATCTAAGTATTCTGGAACTAAATCTTTAACTTGAATGATTATACAACTATTACCATTATATTTTTTAGTACTATCATCAAGTTCATAATCTTCCCCATATAAAATTGCGCTTTTTTCAATTAATTTAATCTTTTTTCCAAGCATATATTCATTTAATTTATCTTTAACAGCACCAGTAGCTGGAACAGCTATTGCAATAATTATACCCATAACAGCAATAACAGCAAGTAATTCAACTAATGTAAACCCATTTTTATTCATCATATCCTCCTATTTTTCTAAGTATGTTTTTATTAATTCTAAAACTTCATTTCTACCTTTTTTAGTAATTGTTGAAAAGGGAATGAAATTATCCTCTTCATTTAATTTCAAAGTTTCTTTTATTAACTTATCTTGTTTGATACGACCATTTTTACTTATCTTATCATATTTAGTTGCAATAATTGTTACATCTAAATTATAATACTTTAAATAATCATACATAATAACATCATCTTCGGTTGGCTTATGACGATAATCAATTAATAAAAATACTTTTCTTAAATTATGTCTAGTTTTAATATATTCTTCAATCATAATACCAAACTTTTTTTGACGTTCCTTACTTACACTTGCATAACCATAACCAGGAACATCTACTAAATAAAAACTATTATTTATTAAATAAAAATTAAGAGTTTGCGTTTTACCAGGTTTAGAAGAAGTGCGCGCAAAATTTTTTCTTTCAATCAAGGTATTGATGAAACTACTTTTGCCAACATTACTTCTTCCTACAAGTAAAAATTCATCTAAATTATCAGTAGGATACTGACTAATTCTAGTAGCAATAATTGGTTCATCAACATTTTCAATTTGCATTAAAATCACCAAGAATATTATATATTATAATGATAAATTTTGCAAATAGCATAAAATTATTATATGAATAAAAATTTTCCACCCAATATAGAACCTAATATTTTTTCTCTCTTTGCAATTATTGCAGGAGTTATTTGCGTGGATGATTATTCAATGGATGAACTTAACAGCATTGGTAACTGGGTGATTTTATTTGGTCAATACCTACTTACCGTTTCTGCTCAACAACAATTAATCGAAGCAAGAATTGAAAATAAGAATATCAACATTAATAGCCAAAAAGCTAAAAGTGGTAATGGTCATTATGACCATACTAATAAAAGTAATCAAAATCTTCGTAACGAAGTTGAATATATATTAGATATGCTAAAAAAAATTGAAAAAGAACTAAGTAATATGCAAAAATAATTGCTTAATTTATTTAAGTATGTTATTGTAATATCTCGAAAGAAGGATTAGCATGCAATACAACTGGTCAAAATACAATTTATTAGATCGCTTAGATGAACTTGAAAGATTAAAAAAGAGTGCCAAAAGAAAAGAAAGAATTATCATTAATCAAAACATTGATTTTTTAAAAGATAATATTGATGAACTTAATAATAATGTAAGAGATGATTTATCTTATTTAGAAAGATTACTTACCTCATCACTTTATTTTAGTAATCATTCATTTTTAATCGATG
Organism: uncultured Mycoplasma sp.; assembly: GCA_964545135.1. Taxonomy (GTDB): domain Bacteria; phylum Bacillota_I; class Bacilli_A; order RF39; family UBA660; genus SIG200. The sequence continues at coordinate 7,589 of CAZJEY010000015.1, forward strand.
ATATAAAAAATTTTTCGCTTTATTTAATGGATTTAAAAGCTCAAGATTTTGAATATAATAAAATATCAATGAACCGCAAAGAATTATTACAAATAACTCATGATTTTTATAAAAGTCAAGATAAAGATATATATAAAAAATTTATGGAATCTTATAAATATCGTTCTAATCATTTAAGATTTGAAAATCAAGCAGATTATAGTGGTGTTACTTATCCTATTCCTTATTATAATGAAGATTTTATTGAAATAATTAATGAACCAACAATAGAAATGCTTTATACAATTATTCATGAATACGCTCATTCAATTGCTTTTCATTTTAATCAATATAGATGTATGGATTATAATAGCTATTTTTTTCAAGAAATAGAATCAACTTTTTTTGAATTAGTAGCAAGCGACTATTTAAAAGAAAAAATAAATGTAGGAAGTGAATACGAATGTATTTATACTAGCCTATTAAATATATTAAAAGATTCTGGAGATTTAACTGATTATATATCATTAATCGATTTATACACGAAACAAAATATTATTGATAATAAACATCTAAGAAAATTAGCTTATGAACAATGTGATTTTACTTCATTTTATTTTGAATGTTTAATGGATATGGACCCTATTGATCTTACTCCATATGTAATTAGTTATATTTTTGCCATCGAATTATATGAAACTTATAAATATGATAAAGAGAAAGCCTTATATATTTTTAAAAAAATGGCGTTACTAAGTGATTTAACTAGCTTAGAATATTATAAGGAAATTAAAAAGTTAGGACTTTATCCTAACTCTCATTTAACAGATTTTATAAGTGATTTAAAAGATAAAACGTTAGTTAGATAATTACTCAACAGTAACTGATTTAGCTAAGTTTCTTGGTTTATCTATTTCACAACCACGCACTTTTGCTACTTCATAACTTAAAAGTTGAAGAACAACTATAGTTATTAATGTTTGAACTAATGGTGATACCTTAGGTATTACTATTTTTTTATCATAAAAATCACCATCTATATCTTCATTAGTAATAAATAAGACATAAGCATCTCTAGCTTTTACTTCTTTTATATTGCTAATAGTTTTTTCAATAATACTACTATCCGTACAAATACTAATTACAGGTGTTCCTTCTGAAATTAAAGAAATCGTACCATGTTTTAATTCACCTGCTGCAAAAGCAACACAGTTAATATATGATATCTCTTTTAATTTTAAGGCCCCTTCCATACATAAAGCATAATCTAAAAGTCTTCCTATAAAGAAACTATCATTACGTTTCGCAATATAATTACTTTCTTCTTTTACATCTATTTTAAGAGTATCTTCTATTAATTTATCTACACCATCTAACTCTTTTAATAATTCATTATTACCTGATAATTTAATTGCCAGCAAACTAATAAGTAAGGCTTGCGCAGAATATGCTTTTGTTGTTGCTACAGCTATTTCTGGACCTGCCTTAATATATAGTGTTTCATCTGCTTCTCTAGCAATAGATGAACCAACAACATTTACTATTGCTAATGTATCGATTTTCTCTTCCTTTGCTTTACGAAGTGAAGATAAAGTATCAGCAGTTTCTCCACTTTGACTTATTAATATTACTAAAGTATTTGGTGAATAGAAAACATTATCATAGCGATATTCACTAGCTACTTCTACTTTAACAGGTATTTTAGCATAACTTTCAATTAATCTTTTACCGACAAGCCCCACATGATAAGCACTTCCACATCCAACAATATGAATACTATCATACTTTTTAAATTCTGGCATAGTATTTTTAAATTCATAACCATCTACATAATAATTAAGAGTATCTCTAAATACTTTAGGTTGTTCATTAATCTCTTTTAACATATAATGTTCATAACCATTTAACATTGCTGCTTCAGGACTACCTTCAAATACTTTTTCTTCCTTTTCTAACACATTTAAATCTTTATCATAAATAGTTATTGTATCTTTTGTTAAACTAGCTATTTCATAATCATCAAGTAAATAATACTTATTAGTATACTTTAATATTGCTGGTACATCACTAGCAATAAAATTACCATTATCATTATGAGCAATAATTAAAGGACTACCAAGTCTTGCTGTATATAGTGTATTTTCATCTTCATCACATAATATTCCAAGAGCAAAACTACCTTTTATTTCTTTTAAAGTATTTTTAATACACTCTAAAACATTACCATGATAATTATAATTAAGAAGTGCTGCTACTATTTCTGTATCAGTTTCACTTTTAAATTCTACTCCTTCACTAATTAATTTATTTTTAAGTTCTAAATAGTTTTCAATAATTCCATTATGAACAATTGTAAAATGACCACTTTGATGAGGATGGGAATTAACTACACTTGGTTTACCATGGGTAGCCCATCTAGTATGACCTATTCCGATTGTACTTTCATCATTATAATCAATTATTTTTTCTAAATTAGCAATTTTACCTACTTCTTTAGTAATCTTAATATTACCATCTTTAAAGTAAGCAACTCCTGCTGAATCGTAACCACGATATTCTAAAAATTTTAAGCCGTCTAAAATAATAGGTAATGCTTTTTCTTTACCTACATATCCAACTATTCCACACATATTTATTTTTCTCCTTTTCTTTTAATATACTTTTTGTAACAATCTTTGATTTTGTTTTTTGTAGTATATTTAACGAACCCATTAGTCCGTAGTAGCATCCGCTGATAAATCGACAACTACTATCCTCGTAATCATATATATTATATGACCCATACGCTAACAACAATACATATCTCCTTTACTTAATTGTTGTGTATACTAATTATATCATATTTTAATAAAAATACCTAATTAATCACATTTTTCCAGCCTTTTTAACTAAAAAAATCACAAAATTCCAGTAAAATTTAGTCAAAATATCACATTTTTCCAGATCAAAAACTAGAGCAAAAATGCTCTAGTAATAGAATTAATATGGTTTATAGGATGCCACGTATGACTAATCCATCCATATTCTTATTTTAGAATCTATTTGATTCAAGGATATTCTTTGTTCTTCATACCATCCATCTTACATCCATAAACATAATATCCAAAGTTAATGAAGAGCTACTGGCCGCACGGCATACGCATTAGTTACGTTGTTGTTGTTC
>CAZJEY010000016.1:0-9189 GCA_964545135.1 uncultured Mycoplasma sp.
CTATTAATACTGCTCACGTTGAGTATGAAACTGACAAACGTCACTATGCTCACGTTGACTGTCCAGGACACGCAGACTATGTAAAAAATATGATTACAGGTGCTGCTCAAATGGATGGAGCTATCTTAGTAGTTTCAGCTGCTGATGGACCTATGCCACAAACTAGAGAACATATTTTATTATCTAGACAAGTTGGTGTTCCTAAAATTGTTGTTTACATGAACAAATGTGATCAAGTAGACGATCCAGAATTACTAGATTTAGTAGAAATGGAAATCAGAGAATTATTAGGAGAATATGAATTTGATGCTGAATGTCCTATCATTCGTGGTAGTGCATTAAAAGCATTAGAAGGTGATGAAGCTGCTGCTCAAAGTATTCGTGACTTAATTGCTGCAGTTGATGAATATATCGATGCTCCAGTAAGAGATACTGAAAAACCATTCTTAATGAGTATTGAAGATGTATTTACTATTTCAGGACGTGGAACAGTTGTTACTGGACGTGTTGAACGTGGTGTATTAAAACTTAATGATGAAGTTGAAATTGTTGGTTTAAAACCTACACAAAAAACTGTTGTTACTGGAATTGAAATGTTCCGTAAATCATTAGATTTTGCTCAAGCAGGAGATAACGCTGGTGTATTACTTCGTGGTATATCTCGTGATCAAGTAGAACGTGGACAAGTATTAGCTAAACCAGGTAGCGTAACACCTCATACTAAATTTAAAGCAAGTGTTTACGTATTATCTAAAGAAGAAGGCGGACGTCATACTCCATTCTTCTCTAACTACAGACCACAATTCTATTTCAGAACTACTGACGTTACAGGAGTTATTGAATTACCTGCTGGTGTAGAAATGGTTATGCCTGGCGATAATGTTGACATGACTGTTGAATTAATCGCTCCAGTAGCACTAGAAAATGGTACAAAATTCTCTATCCGTGAAGGTGGACGTACTGTTGGTGCTGGTGTAGTATCAGAAATTATTAAATAATAATTAAATTAATATCTTGGCATTGCCAAGATATTTTTTTTATAAAAAAATAAATAAACCGGTTGCTCATTTTGTTTCAAAATAGTATAATTAGTTTAGAATAGGTGAGTATATGAAAGTTATAAAAGGTCTTATTGCTTTATTATTAATGCTTACTTTATGTGGCTGTAAAAACGAAAATGAACTTGTTCTTGTTACTGAAGCAGGTTTTGCTCCATATGAATTTTATGAAAATGATGAAATAGTTGGAGTAGATATAGAAATAGCAAAAGAGATTGCTAAAGATTTGAATAAAAAATTAGTCATTAAAGATGTAGCATTTGATTCAATTATTAACGAAATAAATAAAGGTAAAGCAGATATAGCTGCAGCTGGTATAAGCATTACTGAAGAAAGAAAGAAGGAAGTTGACTTTAGTATTGAATATGCTACTAGTAAACAAGTAGTAATTATAAATAATAGCAATACTATTACTAATCCAGAAGAAATATATTCTAAAAAAGTTGGTGTTCAATTAGGTACTACCGCAGATCTTTATTTATCAGAAAAAATGAGTGATAATAACATCATAAGACAAAAGAAATATTTATCTTTAGTAGAAGATTTAAAAGCTAATAAAGTTGATGCGATAGTTATGGACTCTCTACCTGCTAATGAAATAATTAAACAAAATAGTTCTTTAAAAATATTAGATAAACAATTATTTGTTGATAAATATGGAATGGTAGTAAAGAAAGGAAATGACGAACTACTAAAAAGTGTTAATGACACTTTGGAAAGATTAATTGAGGAAGGAAAAATAGTCGAATGGACTATTAATTATTCTAAATGATATTAGGTATAATAGAACAATTTAATAATTCCTTAATTGTAGATAGTCGGTATAAGTACATTTTTACTGGCCTAGGTAACACTATTGTAATGGCTTTGTTTGCTGTTATCATTGGTCTTATACTTGGTTTATCAATTGCCTTAATAAGAAATAATTATGAAAACAATAACAAATTACCAATACTAAATGCCCTTTGTAAGGGTTATGTTGCTATTATTAGAGGGACACCAGTATTACTACAATTAATGATTATATATTATGTTATTTTTGCTAGTGTTAATATAAATGTGGTTTTAGTAGGTATCATTGCTTTTGGACTTAATTCGGCCGCCTATGTATCAGAAATTATTAGAGCAGGCCTTGATTCAATCGATAAAGGGCAAATGGATGGTGGTAGAGCATTAGGCCTTAATTATCATGAGACTATGCGCTATATAATATTACCCCAAGCTTTAAAAAATGTAATGCCAGCATTGTGTAATGAATTTATTACGCTTCTTAAAGAAACAAGTGTTGCTGGTTATATTGGTATTATTGAACTTACAAAAGCTGGTGACATTATTGCATCAAGAACTTATAATTATTTTTTTCCATTAATACTAACAGCATTAATATATTTGATATTGACATTAGGCTTATCAAAAATAGTTAAAAGATTTGAAAAGCGGGGTGCATAATTTGTTAGAAGCAAAAAACATATATAAAATATATGATAATAAAGTAGTATTAAAAAATATTAATTTAAAAATAAATAAAAATGAAACTACTCTTATAATTGGACCATCTGGTAGTGGAAAAACAACGCTATTAAAGTGTTTAAATTATTTAATAAAACCAGATAAAGGTGAAATAATATTTGATGGTCAAAAGGTTGATGATAGCAATATTAATCAAGTAAGAGAAAAAGTTGGAATGGTATTTCAAAGTTTTAATTTATTTCCCCATTTAACGATAAAAGAAAATTTGATTTTAGTTCCTACTAAAAAAGGGTATTTAAATGAAATAGAAGCTACTAAAAAAGCTAAGCAACTTTTAAAGGAATTTGATATTTTAGATAAATTAGATGAATATCCTGATAATTTATCTGGTGGACAAAAGCAAAGAGTTGCCATTGCTAGGGCCTTGATGATGGATCCAGAAATAATGCTATTTGATGAGCCTACTAGTGCACTAGATCCAGAAATGATATATGAAGTTTTTGATTCATTAAAAAAACTGCAAGATGAAGGAATGACTTTGGTTATAGTAAGTCATGAAATGGCCTTTATTAAAGAATTAAATCCAAGAATAGTTTATTTAGAAGATGGTAAAATAAAAAAGATAGGAACATATAAAGAGTGCTTAAAAGATAAAGAAAATGAATCATTACAATTGTTTTTATCAAAAATAGATTAGAGGAGGAAGAAAGATGAAAATTAATGTATATAGTGAGATTAAACCTTTAAAGAAAGTTTTGCTTCATAGACCTGGGAATGAGTTATTAAATTTAACACCAGATTCATTAGAAAGATTATTATTTGATGATATTCCATTCTTAGAAAAAGCGCAAATAGAACATGATAATTTCGCTAAAGTATTAAAAGAAAATGGTGTAGAAGTTTATTACTTAGAAAATTTAATAGCTGAAGCATTGGATACTAGTGATGAAGTAAAAGAAAAATTTGTTAAACAATTTATAGACGAAGCGGGTATTACTAGCTATAAATATAAAAAAGTAGTATATGATTACTTAATTAGTTATACTAATAATTTAGATTTAGTGCTTAAAACTATGGAAGGAATTAAGCTTAATGAATTATATTCAATGAAAAGAGATGTTGAACATTCGTTAGTTGATTTCGTTTCAGAAGATAGTAAATTCTTAGCTGATCCAATGCCAAACCTTTATTTTACAAGAGATAATTTTGCAAGTATTGGTAAAGGAATAAGTTTGAATAGAATGTATTCAGTAACCAGAAATAGAGAATCAATTTATGCTGAATATATCTTTAATTATCATCCAGAATTTCAAGGAAATGTTACTAAATACTATGGTAGAACTGAACCATATCATATCGAAGGTGGAGATATTTTAGTATTAAATGATCATACTTTAGCAATTGGTATATCACAAAGAACTGAAGCTGAAGCTATTGAAACTTTAGCACATAATTTATTTAAAGATCCTGATTGTAAGTATGATACTATTTTGGCTTTTTCTATACCAAATTGTCGAGCATTTATGCATTTAGATACAGTATTTACTCAAGTCGATTATGATAAATTTACTTATCATCCTGGAATAATGGATACTTTACAAGTTTTTGAAATAACAGAAGGTCTTAATGATGAAATAAATGTTATAGAAATGAAAGATTCACTTCAACATATTTTAACAAAATATATTGGTAGAGAGATCACATTAATACCTTGTGGTGCTGGTGATAAAATAATAAGTGAAAGAGAACAATGGAATGATGGATCTAATACTTTATGTATTGCTCCAGGGGTAGTAGTGGTGTATGACCGTAATAATGTTACCAACGAAGTATTAAGAAGAGCTGGATTAAAAGTATTAGAAATAGAAGGTGCCGAATTATCTAGAGGACGTGGTGGTCCTAGATGTATGAGTATGCCACTATATAGGGAGGATTAAATGGAAAATATTAATTTAAAAGGAAGAAGTTTTTTAAAACTATTAGATTTTACTGAAGAAGAGATAAAGTATCTAATTGATTTAGCTAAAGATTTAAAAGAAAAAAAGAAAAATGGTATTCCTCATGAATATTTAAAGGGAAAAAATATTGTTTTGTTATTTGAAAAAACTTCAACAAGAACAAGATGTTCTTTTGAAGTGGCTGGATTTGATTTAGGTATGAATGTTACTTATTTAGATCCTAAAGCTAGTCAAATGGGCAAGAAAGAAAGTATTGCTGATACTGCTAAAGTATTAGGAAGAATGTATGATGGTATTGAATATCGTGGTTATGATCAAAAAATAGTTGAAGAATTAGCAGCAAATGCTGGTGTACCAGTATGGAATGGACTTACTACAGAATTTCATCCAACACAAATGATAGGGGATTTACTAACTATTTTAGAACATTTTGGTTATTTGAAAGGACTTAATTTTACTTTTATGGGTGATGGTAGAAATAATGTGGCAAATTCCCTTATGGTAGCTTGTAGTAAAATGGGAATTAACTTTACTTGTTGTGCTCCCGAAAATTTATTTCCAGATGAAGAATTAGTAAATACTTGCAGAGATATTGCTACTAAAAATGGTGGCACTATTACTTTAACATCTGATCCAGAACTTGGAGCCAAAAATGCTGATATTATTTATACAGATGTTTGGGTTTCTATGGGAGAACCTGATGAAATATGGGCTAGCAGAATTAACGAATTAAAGAAATATCAAGTAAATACAGATTTATTTAAAAATGCTCATGAAGATGCTATTTTCTTACATTGTTTACCTTCATTTCATGATTTAAATACTGAAATAGGTAAAGAAATATATGAAAAATTTGGCCTATCTGAAATGGAAGTAACTGATGAAGTATTTAACTCAGTAAGAAGTAAAGTTTTTGAAGAAGCAGAAAATAGAATGCATACTATTAAAGCAATTATGTATGCAACTATGAAGAGTGAATAAAATGAGATTAGTAGTTGCATTAGGCGGAAATGCTTTAGGAAAAACACCTGATGAACAAATTTCACTGGTTAAAAAAACAGCAGTTTCTATAGTAGATTTAATAGAAGAAGGTCATGAATTGGTTATTTCTCATGGTAATGGTCCTCAAGTAGGAATGATTAATTTAGGTATGGAATTTGCCAATCTAAATGGTTGTTCTACACCATTGATTCCCTTTCCTGAGTGTGGTGCTATGTCTCAAGGTTACATAGGTTATCATTTACAACAAGCTATTCAAAATGAGTTAGAATCAAGAAATATTAAAAGGAATTGTGTTTCTGTTATAACTCAAGTTGTTGTTGATAAAAATGATTCTGGTTTTAAAAATCCTACTAAACCAATTGGTAATTTTTATACTAAAGAAGAAGCATTAAAAATTGAAAATGAAAAAGGTTATACTTTTGTAGAAGATGCCGGTAGAGGATATAGAAGAGTTGTAGCCAGTCCTAAACCTATAGAAATAGTAGAAATAGATGCCATTAAAGATTTAGAAAATAATGGTAATATTGTTATTGCATCAGGTGGTGGTGGAATTCCTGTTATCGAAAAAGATAATTTATTAGAAGGCATTCCAGCAGTTATCGATAAAGATTTTTCTTCAGAATTACTTGCTGAACAAATAGATGCTGATATGTTAATTATTTTAACAGCTGTAGATCAAGTTTCTATAAATTTTAATCAAGAAAATGAAATAAAATTAAAATCATTAAATATTGCAGAAATAGATAAATACATAGAAGAAGAACAATTTGCTAAAGGAAGTATGCTTCCTAAAATAGAGGCTTGTAAATTATTTGTATTAAATACTAATAAGCAAGCAATAATAACTTCGTTATTAAGTGCCAAAGATGCCTTAAATGGTAAATCTGGTACTTTAATAAAATTGTCATAGAAGGAGGAGGAAAGATGGCAAACAAAAAGAAAAGCAGCAAGAATAAATCTAGAATTACAGCATTTACTATAATTTTTTGTATAATCATTGCACTTGGTATAATTTCATGGTTATTACCAGATGCAGAATTTGTTGATAGTACAATAGTTGATGGCAGTGGTGTAGTTGCAGCTTCTTTATCAGATATTCTAATGGCACCTATATTAGGATTTGAAGATGCAGTAGATGTAAGTATATTCATTTTAGTTCTAGGTGGACTTCTTGCAATCGTTACTAAAACTGGTGCTTTGGAACAAGGAATTAAGGTTTTAGTAAAGAAATTGAAAGGAAATGAATTATTATTAATTCCAATTTTAATGTTCATTTTCTCTGTAGGTGGTACAACATACGGAATGCTAGAAGAAACTGTAGGTTTCTATGCATTACTTGCTTTTACTATGGTAGCTGCTGGTATGGATACAGTAGTTGCATCAGCTACAGTATTATTAGGTGCAGGTAGTGGTGTTTTAGGTTCTACTATCAATCCATTTGCAACTGGAGCAGCTATAGCAGCGCTTCCAGAAGGAGTTGAAGTTAACCAAGGAATTATTATCTTTTTAGGAGTAGTTTTATGGTTAGTTTCATATGCTATAAGTGTTTACTTTGTAATGACTTATGCAGCTAAAGTAAAGAAAAATAAAGGTTCAACAATTCTTTCTTTACAAGAACAAAAAGCAATGGAAGAAACTTATGCAGATAAAGATGCTAATAAGATAGAAGCAAAACTTTCTAAAAAACAAATTATTACTTTGATATTATTCTTATTAACTTTTGTTATCATGATCATTGGCTTTATTCCATGGGCTGATTTAGGAATAGAAGCATTCAGTGCTGAAGGAAATTGGTCAAGTTTCTTAACTGGTTCTGGCTTTGGTAGTTGGTGGTTCTATGATGCAGCTACATTATTCTTTATAATGGCTATTATAATTGGTATTATAAATGGCTTTAAAGAAAATGAAATAGTAAATACTTTCATTGATGGTGCTAAAGATATCTTAAGTGTTGTACTAATTATCGCTGTTGCACGTGGTGCTTCAGTATTAATGAAAACAACATATTTAGATAATTATATTATTGTTAATGCAGCTAATGCACTACAAAATATGCCAGAATTTATATTCACACCATTAAATTTCTTATTGCATATTTTCTTATCAGTATTAGTCCCATCTAGTTCAGGACTTGCTTCATTATCAACACCAATAATGGGAGGCTTATCAAATGCTTTATCATATAGTAATGAAGTTACAGTAATGACTATGGTAGCAGCAAATGGTTTAGTTAATTTAATAACTCCAACATGTGGTGCTATTATGGGAGGACTTGCACTAGCAAAAGTTGAATATAGTACTTGGGTAAAATGGGCAGGTAAAATTGTTGTAATTATTGGTCTTGCAGCAATGATTATCTTAACTCTTGCTTCTATAGTACTTTAATTATTAAAAATCTATAAACATGAATTTATAGATTTTTTTTTATGTCTTCTCATGGTATAATTATCCTGGAGGTAGAAAAGTGGAAAAGAACGTAAGATTTGAAAAATCATCTATAATAATTTCAATACTATTTTTTCTATTAGGATTGATACTATTTATTGATTTTAATAAAGTAATTAATTTTGTATCCTATGTATTAGGAACCATAATAATTGCCTTAGGAGTATACAAACTATGGAGTTATTATCGTAAAAAACTAAACAATGATTTAACAGATTATAATGAGTTTGGTTTTGGAGTAGTAGATTTAATTTTAGGCATTTTAATTATAGTTTTAGCTGAAGCATTTACAACTATATTAAGATTCTTTGTTGGAGGTTATATATTACTAGCTGGTATCAATAGATTTGTTCAAACTATGTCTAATAATGAGTTAAAAAGAAATAAATTTATTAGTTTATTATTAATGTCCATTATTGTTATTGGCTTAGGTGTTTATACTATTTTAAATAAAAATTCATTAGATATTATTGGTTTATTAATAATGATTTATTCAGTGATTGAAATTATTGAAAGTATAATGTTTAGAACTAGTAATAAAAAAGAAGAAATAAATAATGAAGTAATTGAAGTAGAAGTAGTAGAAAAGAAAAAAGTAAAAAATAGTAAAAAGAAATAATAGGTGGTAATATGCAAGAAAAGGGATATATGATATTTGTTGAAATAGGGATTTATATACTAATTGGTTATATATTATATAAAGTAATATGTAAAATAATTAATAATATAAATAAGAAGACTGAATTAAATAAAGCATTAAAACCTGTATTTAAAAAGAAACAACAAACAGTCCTTAATTTATTAAAAAATATATTTAAATATCTAATATTAGTAATAATAATATTAATAATACTTAATTCTTTAGGTGTTAATACAACAAGTATTTTAGCATCTTTAGGAATAGCAGGAGCAATTATAGGTTTAGCTTTTCAAGATATTGTTAAAAATTTAATTGCAGGAATTTCAATTATTTTTGATAATCATTATATGCAAGGAGATTATGTTACTATTAATGGCTTTGAAGGACAAGTAATAGCACTTGGATTGCAAACAACTAAAATAAAAGCTTATACTGGCGAAGTTATGATAATTGATAATAGCCGTATAACAGAAGTAATTAATCATAGTATGAATGATTCAAGATTAGTATTAAAGTTTGCTGTTTCCAATGAAATAACACCATCAAAAATTGATAAAATTATTTCTATAATAGATAAAGAATTAATTGAATTAAAAGAAGTTAAAAATAATATTGA
>CAZJEY010000017.1:0-8766 GCA_964545135.1 uncultured Mycoplasma sp.
ATTATCGTACTAATAATTTTTCTTCCTTAATTAAAAGAAGATTTATTATTGGTTCTTATGTATTACAAAAGGAAAATCAAGAAAGATACTTTAAAAATGCTTGCCGAGTTAGAAGATTAATTGTTGATAAAATGAATGAATTATTTAAAGAATACGATGGACTTATTATGCCAGTTGGAAGTGGACCAGCACCTTTTTTAGAGGGAATAAAAGATAAATCGGTAAGTGAAGAAACTATCTTATTAGATGAACATTTGATTATCGCTAATTTTGGTGGTTTTCCATCTATTTCGATTCCTAATGGATTTATTAGTAATATGCCTGTAGGTATAAATATTACTGGTAACGTATATGAAGATGAAAAAGTATTAAGTATAGCTTATGATTTAGAAAGTAAAATGAATTATAAAGGCATGATTAGTGAGGTTAATGATGAAATATAAAGCATTAATTGGTTTAGAAATGCATTGTGAAATGAAATCTAATCGTAAAGTTTTTTCGCCAAGTAAAAACGAATATAATGAAGAAGCAAACGTTAATGTTTCATTAGTTGATTTAGCATTTCCGGGAATTTTACCAGTAGTTAATAAAGAATGTGTAAAAAAAGCTTTAAAAATGAGCTTAGCGTTAAATGCTCAAACACCAGATTATTTCTATTTTGAAAGAAAAAACTATTATTATCCTGATTTACCTAAGGGATATCAAATAACTCAAGAAACTAAACCAATTCCTGCAGGAATTTATGGGGAATTTAAATTTTTGCATAATGGAAAAGAAAAAAAAGTTAGAATTAACAATTTACATTTAGAAGAAGATAGTGCATCACTTACACATTTAGAGAATAAGTCTCTAATTAATTATAATCGAGTAGGTGTACCTCTTTTAGAATTAGTAACTGAACCAGATTTACATTCTGCTGATGAAGCCTGTTCATTTTTAGAAGAAATGCGTAGAGTTTATCGCTATCTTGATATTTCAGAAGCAGATACTAAAAAAGGGCAAATAAGATGTGATGTTAATGTATCTATTATGGATAGCAATTTAGATGAATTAAATCCTGATAATTATGGAACAAGAGTTGAAATCAAAAATGTCAATTCATTTAGTGGAGTAAGAGATGCCATTAATTATGAAATAAATAGACAAATTGCGATGAAAGAAAATGGTACCTATGATAGTTTAGAACAAGAAACCAGAAGATGGGATGAAGAGAGTCAAACAACTAAATTTATGCGTGGTAAAGTAGATGCGATTGATTACAAATATTTTGTAGATCCTAATATTCCTAAATTTAAAGTTAGTAAAGAACTATTAAAAAGTATTAAAGAAAGTATCCCTAAATTACCTTTAGAACGTTATTATAACTATATTAATTTGAATATTCCAAGTAGTGATGCTGAGATTATTATTAAAGAAAAAGGAACTGCTGATTATTTTGAAGAATGTGTTTCTCTAGGTATTGATCCTATTACAGCAATGAATTGGTTAAATGTACAAATTTTAGGTTATTTAAATAAAGAAAACATGGCTATAGAAGATTTTTACTTAAAACCAGTATTTTTAAAACAAATTATTGATGAAATAAATAAGGGTAATTTATCTAGCAAATTAGCTAAAGAAATTTTTTCTAAATCTATAATCGAACAGAAAGAACCTAGAGAATTTTTTAAGGAAAATAAACAAATCTCTGATAAAGATGAAATAACTAAGATAATAGATAATGTATTAATAAATAATCAAGAGAATGTTAGTCTTTTTAAAGAAGGAAGAACGAATTTATTTGACTTTTTTGTTGGTCAAGTTATGAAAGAAACTAGAGGCAAAGCCAATCCCATAATAGTTAAAGATATTTTAAATGAAAAATTAAAAAAATAATTCAAAATTTGACAAAAATAGTAGACAGCAAAAAAATTATATGGTATATTTTATTTACCATACATAACTCTTAGGTAATTGCTTTTCTGCTTTTAAATAAGAGAAATAAAAAGATTGGATTTATTAACCAATCTTTTTATTTGCAAAAAGAAATCTATATGTTATAATTAAATATAGATAATAGGAGTTGTAAGTGTGATAAAAAGAATTTTATTTACTATTATTATTTCTTTTGTTCTTGCTTTAAATGTTAATGCCCAAAACATTACATGTAATGGGGATTTTTCAGCTTCTATAAATATTGATAGTACTTCTATAAACGTAGGAGAAACAATAAATATTGGTATTCTAGAAAGTAGTATAACTTCTGGCATTGATTATCTAGTTAATTATAAAAATAGTAATGACTATATAAGTATTGAAAATATTAACAAAAGTGCTAAAATTACTGGTAAAAAAATGGGAGAAAGTACAATTAATGTTGAGATAAAATTTCTTGCTAATAATAATCAATTGGGCATTTGTAACAAAAGTATTCCTATTAAAATTGTCTCTAATATAGTTACTTTAAGTGATTTGAATATCGACAAATATGATTTAAGTGGTATTTTTAAAAGCGATGTTTATGAGTATAATATTGAAGTACCATACGAAGTTGAGAAAATAAACATCACTGGTACACCAACTGATCCAAATGCTGATGTTACAGGTTTAGGTGAAAGATACTTAAATGAAGGTAATCAGACCTTTATGATTTTAGTAAAAAATAATGGTGAAAGTAATAGTTATAAGATTAGCGTCAAAAGACTAGAAGCTAGTAATGATAATACCCTAAAAAGTCTTAATGTTCAAGGTTATATTTTTAATACACCTTTTAGTAATAGTAAATATGAATATCAAATTAATGTTGACGAAAGTGTTGATTCAATTAATATTGTTGCTGAAGCTAATAATTCTTTTGCCATTATCGATGGAGTAGGTAATCATAGTTTGGTTAGTGGTAAAAATGAATTTAAAATAAATGTCACTAGTCAAAATGGTGAAATAAAAAGTTATACTATTATTGTAAATAAATCAAGCGGAACTAGTTTATTAAAGTCTTTAAAAATAAGTAGATATAAAATTACTCCTAAATTTCATCGTTATTCTTTTATATATGATGTTTACATATATGATGAAATTGACCAATTAAAAATTATCGCATCTGCAAATGAAGGAGACAATATTGAAATTATTGGTAATAAAAAATTAAAAAAGGGTAAGAATGAAATATATATAAAGGTTAGTGGTATTGATAAAACAACAAGTGTTTATAAAATAAATGCATATAAACTTAATAAAATCGACTTTATTAATAATATTGGCAAAAAATCGGGAACTCTCACAACAAGTTTACTATTATTATTTATTGTTTCAATATTAGTCATGGTAGGTTTTATAATGTATTTTATAAAAATAAATCACATTAAATTGATAGATAAAAAGCTTAATAAGAAAAAGAGGGTGAAATAATGTTTGGAAAAATATTGTATATTAGTGATAATGTTGCTCATGTAGAAAATCTGGCAGGAAGTAATATAACTGGCGATTTAATGAATCTTCATGTTATATTTGAAGCAACTGAGCAAAGAATACTAGGCGAAATTATTGAATTAAATAAGGAAATTATCAAAATTAGATTTTTAGGGGAATTTAGTGGCAAAAGATATTTAAATGGTGTTTTAAGAAAACCTATTTTAAACTCTCAAATTAGAATAATTAATGGAGAAGAATTGCTAGAATTAGTTGGTTCTTATAATGCTGATTCATTTATATTAGGTACCTCAGCAATTTATAAGAATTTTAAAGTATGCCCAAGTATCAATTCATTATTTTCTAATCACTTAGCCATATTTGGTAATAGTGGTAGTGGTAAATCGTGTGGTGTTGCTAGAATAGTTCAAAATATATTTACTAATAATCTTCTTAATCCTTATAATGCTAACTTGTTTATCTTTGATGCCTATGGAGAATATAAAAATGCTTTTGGTAGTATAAATAGCATTAATGATAAATTTGTATATAAATTTATTACTACTAATAAACAAGAAGATAATGATGTTGAATTAAATATACCCGTTCATTTGCTTACTTTAGATGATTTTGCATTACTCTTACAAGCAACTAATCACTCACAATTACCTTTAATTGAAAATACTATTAAATTATGTAAAATTTTTGCTCAAGATAATGAAATAAGTCGAAAATATAAAAATCATTTAATTGCTAAAGCATTATTGGCAATCCTATTTAGTAGTGAAACAACTGCAAACAAAAAAAATGAAATATTTAAAATAATTGAAGTATGTCACACACCTGAATTTAATTTTGATACTAAAATTAATGGCGTTGGATATACTAGAAGTTTAAGTGAATGCTTTGAGATTGATTCTAATGGTAATTTTGGTGAGAGTGTTTTAATTACCGATTATATCTTAAATCAAATTAATGATGATTTAGATAAAATAGTAGTAGCAAATGATTCATACTATAATTTAAAAGATTTTGCAAATGCACTAGAATTTACTCTTATTAGTGAAGGATTCTTACATAATGATAATTTATATTCAGATTCTATTATTTTAAAAGTAAGAATAAATACAATCATTAATAGTAAAATAGGTTCATTCTTTACTGGAGATAAATATATTCAAATAGATGAATTTATAAATGATTTAACACATTTAAATGGCCATAAAGCCCAAATTATTAATATAAATTTAGAAGACATTGATGATACTTATGCAAAAGTAATTGTCAAAATTTTCTCACGAATTTTATTTGAATACAGTAAGAAAATGAGTAATCGTGCTAGTATGCCTTTCCATTTATTTTTAGAAGAAGCACATAGGTATATTCAAAAAGATAATGATACTTTCTTAATAGGATATAATATCTTTGATAGAATTGCTAAAGAGGGTAGAAAATACGGAGTAATACTTGATATCATTAGTCAAAGACCTGTAGAAATATCTGACACAGTAATTGCCCAAGTATCTAACTTTTTAATTTTTAAAATGACCCATCCATTAGATATAAAATATATTAATGATATGCTTCCAAATATTTCTAGTGATATAGTTGAGAAGCAAAAAGTATTACAACCAGGAACTTGTGTAGGTTTCGGAAGTGCTTTTAAAATACCAATGATTATTAAATTAGATTTACCAAATCCACTTCCATATTCATCAAATTGTAATGTTTCTAGTTGTTGGCAAGCAAAAGATATGATATAATTAAATTGCCTATGATAGGTTACTTATATAAAACCGACTATATGTGATAAATTGGGGAACTAATTATTTACTGGTGTTGAAGGCTAAATTTAATATTTAGAATCCTAAAAGTTTATATGTGTTCTACCACCTGCTTAGGTTGCGGGCTTTTATCAATAGTAACTTATCTTAGGTTTTTATTTGGAGGAAAATATGTTTGAAAGAACAATTAATTTAATTGGTATTGATAATTTTAATAAAATAAGTAATTTGAATATTTTATTAGTAGGTTTAGGTGGGGTAGGAAGTTTTGTTTTTGAAAGCCTAATTAGATCAGGAGTAAATAATATAACAATAGTAGATTATGATGTAGTTACTCTTTCTAATATAAATAGACAATTAGTAGCAAATTTAAATACTTTAGGAAGAAAAAAAGTAGATGTTGCTCAAGAACACGCTAAAGAAATTAATAATAAAATAAATATAAAAGTACTAGATTTAAAATTAACATCAGAAAATATTAATAATTTAAAGAATGATTATGATTTTATTGTTGATGCCTGTGACTCGATAGATGCGAAAATAAGTTTAATTAAATTTGCTCAAGAACATAATATTAAAATTATTTCTGCCATGGGTATGGGTAATCGATTAAAACCACAAAATATCAAAATAAGTAGTTTAAATAAAACAATAAATGACCCTTTAGCTAAAAAGGTTCGAAATATTTTAAGAAAGGAAAATATTAGTCTTAATATTCCAGTTGTTTTTTCAGAAGAGTTACCAATAAAAAAAGATGCTATAAATTCTATAGCCACTGTACCAAGTGTGGCAGGAATATATATAACATCATATATTATTAATAGTGTAATTAAGGTTTCTTAATTAAAAATTTTGCTAACTTTTCCGGATCTTGATTATTGATTATAATATCATATATCAAATCAATTAATTCAATAGATATACCTTTATTATTTAATAATTTATGAACTGATATTAATGTGTAATATCCTTCAACAGTATTATTTTCTAAATAAGAATTAATACTGTTTTTATTATTTGTACTACCAATTACATAACCAAATGAAAAATTACGACTCTTGCTACTAGTACAAGTTAATAATAAATCTCCAATACCAGCAAAAGATAAGATTGTTTTCTTTTTACCACCTAAATAATATATTATGTTTTTAATATCATGAAGGCTTTCATTTATTAAGAATGCTTGGGTTGATTCAGAGTAACCAAGTCCTTTTAGAATACCAGCAGCAATCGCTATTATATTTTTAATACTACCACATATTTGAATACCAATAATATCACTAGATTTACGTAGTTTTAAAGTATCATTTGCTAATGTTTTTTGAACAATATTAATTGCTTTCTTATTTAAGCCAGCAATCGCTAAACCGCAAGGTTCATTATTAATTAGATCAATTGCAAAAGTAGGTCCGCTAATTAATGAAATATTTTTAGTTTTTAAAGTCTTTTTCACAATAGTGGACATCATTTCACATGTCTCATTTTCAATACCCTTACTAGCTATACAAATTGGAATTTCTTCATTATAAAAGGGTTTTATATTTTCACAAACACTCCTTAAGTATTTAGCCGAAGTAATGAAAAATATTAATTCAGTATCCTTAACAGCCTTTTCAAAGCTAGTGGTAAGTGATATATTATCTGGTATTTTAACATCAAAAACTTTAGACAATCGATGAGTTTTATTGAATACAACTAACGTATCATCATTTTCAGTCCACATAGTAATTTTATTATTTTTTTGTTTAGCAAGTTGCAAAGCAATAGCTAAACTATACGCGCCACAACCTAAGATTGTAATATTCATTTATTTTTTCATCTCCTCATGTAATTTATTTAAATTGATTTCTACATTATTATTTTTCATAACATAGTACTTCTTACCTAGAAGATTATGAGGTAAGTAATCTTGTTTTACCCAACTATTTTTATAATTATGAGGGTATAAATATCTATCACTATTTGTTTTTAAATGAGAGGGCACATTACCTGTATTTCCCTTATTAATATCTTCTATAGCCATATCTAGGGCTATGTGAGTACTATTACTTTTTGGTGATAATGCCATTTCAGTTACTATTTGTCCTAATGGTATTCTAGCTTCAGGTAAGCCAACTCTATTTGCAGCATTAATTGCAGCGTCTAATCTGGGACCAATTCCGGGATTAGCAAGACCAATATCTTCATAGGCAATAACAGATAATCTTCTAAAAATACTATCTAAATCACCAACAATTATTAATCTAGCTAAGTAATGAAGACTTGCATCTACATCACTACCTCTAATAGATTTTTGCAAAGCACTAAGCACATCATAATGGCCATCAGCATTTTTATCATGAAAAAACACTGGTTTACTATTTATATTTTTAATTGTTTCTATATTAACAGTATGATCTTTTGTAGCATAATAACTTATTTCTAATAAGTTAAGGGCACTTCTAACGTCACCGCTACTTAAATTAGCAATATAATTTAAAGACTTATTATCAATTTTAATATTATCAAGCTTAGCAAGACTTCTTTTTAATATTTTTACGATATCATTAGTAGTTAATTCATGTAACTCAAATATTTGGCATCTACTTCTTATTGCAGGATTAATCATGTGATAAGGATTACTAGTAGTTAAACCAATTAAAATAATTAAACCATTCTCAATATAAGGCAAAAGAATATCTTGTTTATCTTTATTCATTCGATGAATTTCATCTACTATCAGTAAAATACCATTATAAAATTTTGCTTCCTCAATAGCTACATCAAAGTCAGCCTTATTATTTATTGTGGCATTTAAAAACTTAGTTTTCATTTGTAATTCATTCTTTATAGCATAAGCAATACTAGTTTTACCAGTACCTGGTTTACCATAAAAAATCATTGAAAACATCTTTTGATTTTTTATTAAATTAGTTAATATTTTATCTTTACCTATTAAGTGTTCTTGGCCCACAATATCTTTTAAATATTGAGGTCGCATAACATCTGCTAATACTTCCATGTTTACCTCTTTAATTATTATAACAAAATATTTACAATATTTAAATAGATTTGCTATAATAATAAGGGAAAGATATAGGGATATAATGGAAAAACATATTAATGATTATTTAGCATATTTAAAATATGAAAGAAAACTTAGTACAAATACTTATAAAAGTTATAGCGATAATTTAAAACAATTTGCTGCTTTTTTTCAAAATAAAGACTTATTGACATTAAATAAATCTGATATTGAAAGTTTTTTACAAGAAATGGATAAAAGTGCTAAAACAAAATCACATTATTTAACTGTACTAAATTCCTTCTATAATTATCTTTATGACGAAAATTTAATAGAAAATAATCCCTGTGATAATATTAAACAACCAAAAATTACCAAAAAATTACCTAATTATCTAACAGTAGAGGAAGTATCGAAGCTACTAAATATTAGAACCAATACCCCTTTAGAAATGAGAAACAAAGCTATGTTAGAACTTTTATACGCTAGTGGTATGCGAATAAGTGAATTACTTGATTTAAAGATGAGTAACATTGATTATCAAAATGAATATGTAAGAGTTATGGGCAAGGGGAGTAAAGAAAGAATAAT
>CAZJEY010000018.1:0-1535 GCA_964545135.1 uncultured Mycoplasma sp.
GAACCAATAATAAATCTTCTTTTAATTAAGGAAGAAAAATTATTAGTACGATAATCCTTAATCATTTCAACTACATTATCTTTATTACTTCTAGGTCCATATAATATTCCTGTTAAATTAGACATA
The DNA here is from genome assembly GCA_964545135.1 of uncultured Mycoplasma sp. Taxonomy (GTDB): domain Bacteria; phylum Bacillota_I; class Bacilli_A; order RF39; family UBA660; genus SIG200. The sequence continues at coordinate 127 of CAZJEY010000018.1, forward strand.
TTACTAGTAGCTTCTGCAGAAGATATTGATGTATAAGTAGCAGGAATAGCATTTAAAAGCGTTTTATCAATACTGACCTCATTAATTTGATAACCATCTTTTTCTAATAATTTTAAAGTATCATAGAAATTTTTTAGATGTTCTTTTACTTCTTTATTATCTGTTTCTACTTCTAGTATTTCTTTTATATAAAACAATTTTTTGTTACCAATATTTTTGGTAATATTTTTTGCTAGTTGAATATTACTACTATCCCAAGTAGTCATATCTTTTTCATCTTTACCTTTTATATTGTCAACCACTATTGCAGCATCCATTACGCTTCTAGTTAATACTCCAACTGTATCTAAACTAGAAGCAAAAGGAAATAAGCCAAATCTTGAAATCATGCCATAAGTAGGTTTATATCCCACTATTCCGCAATAAGCAGCTGGTTTTCGTACTGAATCACCTGTATCGCTACCTAATGCATATAAATAGTCACCATTACTTACACTAGCTGCCGAACCACATGAACTACCAGCACACATTCTTCGTTCATCCCAAGGATTTTTTACTATTCCTGTATGCCCTGTCGTACCAGTACCACCCATTCCAAATTCATCTAAAACAGTTTTACCAACTAATACTGCATTGCAATTATTTAACTTTTCTACAACAGTAGCATTAAAAACTGGAACATAATCTTTTAATGTATTACTACTTCCAGTAGTAAGTATACCTTTAGTTGAAAAGTTATCTTTTAAACCATAAGGTATTCCTGATAATAAATTATCAGTTTTATCTTTTCCTTCAGCATCATCTAAAATAGTAACAAAGGCATTGTATCTTTCATTTGTTTCATGACATTTAGATAAAGATTCTTTTACTAATTCAGCACTTGTAACTTCATTATTTATTAATTTTTCATGTAACTCATTTATCATTAGTTCACCACCTTTGGAACAACTACTTGATTATCCTCAACTTCTTTTACATTTTGCATTATTTCAGAAATAGTTAAACTTTCAGTTACTATATCATCACATAAGTCACATTCAAAATCATCAAGAGCGTGTGTCATTACTTCGACATTTTCAATATTAGGAATCTTAGTAATTAATTCCATATTTTTATCTATTTCAGTAAATTCATCTAAAACTCTTTGATTTTCTTCATTAGATAAGCCAATTAATAGTTTGTTAGCTAAATCATCTACTAATTCTTTTGTAAATTTATTCATTTTTATCACTCACTTTTATTCCCAGTTCAATTAATTGTTTATCATCAACAGTATTAGGAGCGTCACTCATCAAATCGTTACTAGACGCTGTTTTTGGGAATGCAATTACATCTCTAATATTTTCTGTTTCACATAAAAGCATAGTTAATCGATCAAGTCCTATTGCAAAACCACCATGAGGAGGAGT
>CAZJEY010000018.1:1635-4354 GCA_964545135.1 uncultured Mycoplasma sp.
ATAAAAGCATAGTTAATCGATCAAGTCCTATTGCAAAACCACCATGAGGAGGAGTACCATACTTTAAAGCATTAACAAAGAAACCAAACTTATTATTTATATCATCTTCAGTTAACTCTAATGCTTTGAACATAGTTTCTTGAACTTTTTGATCGTGAATTCTAATACTACCTCCACCAGCTTCATAACCATTAATTACAATATCATAGGCTTTAGAATAACAATTACCTTTATCAGTTAGTAATTTACTTATATCTTCATCTTTAGGCGCTGTAAAAGGATGATGACAAGCCATATATCTATTTTCTTCTTCACTCCATTCAAATGAAGGAAAATCAGTAACCCATAATAATTCATAATTCCCTTTGTTAATTAAATCATTATCTTTTGCTAATTTAACTCGTAAATTACCTAAAGCATTTTTTACATTTTTATATTCATCACATATGATAAACACAATATCATTATTTTCAATATTCAAAGTATTTTTAAGATTATTTAATTCAGTTTTATTAATTAGTTTCAGAATACTTCCTGTAACTTCATCATTAAATTTTAAATAAGCAAGACCATTGGCATGATGTTTTTTTACATAATCTGTTAATTTATCAATTTCTTTGCGACTATATTTATCAGCTTTATTTTTTAAGACGATGGCATTTATTTCCTTATTTTTAAATAATTCAGCTTCATTATTTTTAAATATAGCAGTAATATCAAAAATTTTCATGTCATATCTTAAATCTGGCTTATCTGTTCCATAATATTTAATTGCATCGTCATATTTCATTTTTCTTAATGGCAGTTTAATATCAATATTCTTTACTTCTTTAAATACGTGCGCAATTAAATTTTCACAAAGTGACATTACATCTTCTTCGGTAGCAAAACTCATTTCCACATCAACTTGGGTAAATTCTGGTTGACGATCACTTCTTAAATCTTCATCACGAAAGCATTTAGCAATTTGAAAATATCTTTCTACGCCACCAATCATTAATAATTGTTTATAAATTTGTGGCGATTGAGGAAGTGCAAAAAATTTGCCATTAAAAATTCTAGATGGCACCAAATAATCTCTTGCTCCTTCTGGCGTACTTTTACAAAGAATTGGTGTTTCTATTTCTAAAAAATTAAGTTTATCCAAATAATTTCTAATACTCATAGTAATTTTATGTCTAAGAGTTAAATTATTAATTAAACTATTTCTTCTTAAATCTAAATAACGATATTTTAAGCGGGTTACCTCTTCAGCATTAACATCATCAATAATTTGAAAAGGGATTTCAATAGATTTATTAATTATTTCTAAACTAGTTACTTCAACTTCTATTTTACCTGTTGCTAATTTTTCATTTGCTTGTAGTCTTCTTTTTACTATACCACAAGCTTCAATTATATATTCATTTTTCAATTCTAAGGCAATTTCATAGCAAGACGAAGCAGGATTAACAACTAATTGAATAATCCCACTACGATCTCTTAAATCAATAAAAACTACTCCTCCTAGATTTCTAATTTTAGATACCCAACCAGTTAAAGTAATTGATTCATCAACATTATTTTCATTAATTTCATTATTAAAAATTTTTTTCATAATCTTTTAGTATTCACAATTATTAGGTGTTCTTGGATATGGAATTACGTCTCTGATATTATCAATACCAGTTAAATACATAATTAAACGTTCAAATCCCATACCAAATCCTGAATGAATACATCCTCCATACTTTCTTAAATTTAAATACCAATTAATACCATCTTTGTCTAGTTTTAATTCATCTAATCTTTTAACTAATAAATCATAGTCATCTTCTCTTTGACTACCACCCATTAATTCCCCAATTCCTGGTATTTCTAGATCAACTGCTGCCACTGTTTTTTTATCATCATTTAATTTCATATAAAATGATTTAATATCTTTAGGCCAATTCTTAATAAATACTGGACCATTAAAATATTCAGTTATATATCTTTCATGTTCTTTTTGAATATCAGATTCATAATCAGGTTTAAATTCCCAATCTTTACCACTCTTATTCAATATATCGACAACATCTTTATGATCAATTCGAACAAAATTGCTATCAACTAATTTAGTTAGTCTCGCAATTAATGTATTATCTACAAATTTATTTAAGAATTCTAATTCACTTTTAGCATTTGTTAAAATATAATTTACTATATACTTTAACATATCTTCTTCTATATCCATTAATTCTTCTAAATCACAAAAAGCTATTTCTGGTTCAATCATCCAGAATTCATTGGCATGAGTTTTGGTGTTAGAATTTTCACTTCTAAATGTTGGGCCAAATGTATAAATTTTACGAAAAGCCATAGCAAATGTTTCACCATGTAATTGCCCACTACCAGTTATATAAGTTTGTTTGCCAAAAAGATCTTTTTTGAAATCAATTTTACCATCACTTGTTTTAGGAAGTTTATCAAAATCTAAAGTAGTTACTTTAAACATTTCACCACTACCTTCACAATCAGCACAAGTCAAAAGAGGTGTATGGACATAAACATAATTATTTTTACCAAAATATTCATGAATAGCTAAAGAAGCTAAACTTCTAATTCTAAAGACGGCTTGAAATAAATTTGTGCGTGGTCTTAAGTATGCTACTTCTCGCAAAAATTCTCTTGTATGTCTTTTTGGTTGTATTGGATAGCTTTCATCACTATTTCCTAATAATTTAATATTACTAGCTTT
>CAZJEY010000018.1:4454-8418 GCA_964545135.1 uncultured Mycoplasma sp.
CCTTTATTCATATTATCTAATTCAGTTTTAATACCATTTAATCTTAAATCTTGACTAATTTTTATTGCATGCATTTTTTCTTCTTCATTGATATACATTATATAAACATCCACACTATTTTTAATGTTTTGATACATTGGTAATTCTTTTAATTTTAAAACAATACGATCAATACCACTAGCAAAGCCAATACCATAACTTTCAGGCCCATCTAGTTCTGTAATCAACTTATTATAACGGCCACCGCCACCTAGAACATCTGTTGATTTATTATAACTATCCAAAGAAACAACTTCAAATACAGTATGATCATAGTAATCAAGTCCTCTTACTATTTTTGGATCAACTTCATAATCTATATCTAGTAAATCCAAATAATTTAGTACTTGTTCAAATCTTTTTTTACTTTCTTCATTTAAATAATCTAGCGTTTTAGGAGCATTTTTTAATAAATCGTTATCTTTATCAACCTTACAATCTAATATTCTTAATGGATTAGTTTTAAATCTTTCTTGACAATCTTCACATAAATCCTGAATATGAGGTTCAAAATATTTAATTAATGCTTCACGATAATTATTTCTTGATTCATTATCACCTAAAGAATTAATATTAATTTGTAAATTTTCAATACCTAATTCTTCTAAAATGCGATAAGAAATACTAATTACTTCAGCATCAATTGCTGGATCATTACTACCTAATACTTCAATTCCATATTGGGTAAATTCACGAAGTCGACCACTTTGTGGTCTTTCATATCGATACATACATTCATTATAATAATATTTTTTTACATCAGGTAAGGCATATTCCTTATCTTCAATATAACTACGTACAACACCAGCCGTACCTTCAGGTCTTAAAGTAATATCACGATCTCCTTTATCTTGAAAATCATATGTTTCTTTTTTTACGATATCGCTTGATTCCCCTACACTTCTGTGAAATAATTCACTTGCTTCAAAAACTGGAGTTCTAATAAATTCATAATTATAATTTTCTAACATACAATCGATAGTATTATTTACATATTTCCAGATTAAAGCATTATTTCCTTTAATATCTACTGTTCCTTTTTGTTTAGCAATCATTTTTATCCCTCTTTCTTTTAAAAAAAGACCTAGAATTATGTAAGGGCGAGATTTACCCGCGGTACCACCTTACTTCTAGGTCTCAATTTTTATCGCTTAAAACGTTTCTAATTATGAAAGTGTCTTCATTTTATATCATGTTTGACTTTTCCACCATCCGTCTTCGCTTGTAACTAATTAATATAAAATTACTTTTCTTTCCATAGAAAATAATATATATTTATTTTACTATAATATTTGCTATGAATCAAGAAAAATTTAGTGATAAAACAATGTGTTTACATTATTAAATATATGTTACTTACATTTAGAATCAATACTTATGGTAACTGGACCATCATTAAGAATATTAACTAGCATATCAGCACCAAAGACACCTGTTTTGACTTCTAAATACTCACTTAACTTACTATTAAACTCATTATATAACTTTATTGCTTTATCGCCACTTAAGGCCTCAATATAGCTTGGCCTATTCCCTTTTTTGGTATTAGCATATAAAGTAAATTGACTAATTGATAAAATACTACCCTTAACATCAAGAATGCTTTTGTTCATTACTCCCTCTTCATCATCAAATACCCGCAAATTTACAACCTTTTTTATCATATAATCTATGTCAATTGAAGTATCAGTATCTGTAAAACCTACAAGGATAACAAAACCATTTTCAATCTCGTTATATAGTTTATTATCTATACTTACACTACCTTTTTTACATCTTTGAATAATTACCCGCATAATTTTCTCCTATAAAACTTTAGTATCTTTAATCATTTTAATTTTACTAATAAGTTTATCTAATTCTTCTCTATTTTTTATTTTAACACAAATTTTATACTTCATTTCATCTAATAATTCTTTATTATTTATTGAAACAACTTGAATACTAAACTTGGTTGTCTCAGTAACAAAATCTATTAAAAAGTTCTTATTACTTGTAATAACATCAATGACTGCATTATAAGTACTAGTACTTTGATCATTCCAACTAACTGTGATTAATCTCTCTTGACCTAAAATATTAGGACAACTCTTTTTATGGACACTAATACCATCACTTTTAGTTATATAGCCAATTATCTCATCACCTTTTACTGGATTACAACATTTTGCTAAGTTTACTAAAATATCATCTTCGTCACCGACAATAATATCACCCTTGTTATTACTTTTTGGTATTTTAATATTTTTCTTTTCAAGTAAAACATCATTAATTGAATGTTTATCATTATTACATAAATTAATTATATAACCAGCAGTGTATCTTAAAGAACCAATAGATAAATAAACTTCATCAAGATCATTAAACTTCAAATCACTGCATATTTTATCAGTATTTTCTTCAATAATATTAAAACTTAATTTTCTTTTACGAAGTTCTCGTTCTAAAATGTTTTTACCTTTCTCAATGTATTGTTCACGATCTTTTTTACTAAAATAACTTTTAATTTTAGTTTTAGCTTGACTTGTTTTAGCAATATTTAGCCAATCTTTATTAGGTGTACTTTCTTTATTAGTTCTTATTTTTACAATATCATTATTTTGCAGTTCATAAGAAAGTGGCACTATATTATCATTTACTAATGCCCCAACGCAAGTATCACCAACTCTACTATGAATACGATAAGCAAAATCAATGGGAGTTGCCCCTTTAGGAAGTTCAACTACATCACCTTTAGGTGTATAAACATATATAAGTTCATTTAAAATATCATTTTTAACATTAGCTTCAAAATTAATATCGTTTTCTTCGCTATTAGCTTCAATAATATTTCTAAATAATTCCAATTTTTGCTCCATCATCGCTTGAACTTTTTTAGTTCCTTTTTCTTTATAAGACCAATGAGAGGCAAGTCCTTTTTCGGCGATTTCATCCATTTCATAAGTTCTTACTTGAATCTCGTATAAATCGCCAGAATCACCAAATACTGTGGTATGCAAAGACTGATACATGTTTTCTTTTGGATTAGCAATATAGTCTTTAAATCTTTTTGGAACAGGACGATATTTGGAATGAATTAGCCCAATTACTGTGTAACAATCAGTTTCACTATTAACAAATATTCTTAATGCTAAAATATCGTATATATCGCTCCATTTTCTTCCCGTAGATAGTTTTTTATAAATACTATAAACACTTTTAACTCTACCCTTTATTTCAAAATCAATGTCATTTTCATTAAGCAAATTAGATAAATCTCTTTTCATATTTTCTAAATTAGCATTTAGTTCATCTTTGCTTTTGTTTAATTTTTCTAAAATATCATTATAAACATCAGGCTTTGTATAATGTAAACATAAATTTTCTAATTCACTTTTAATTGAATTAATTCCTAAACGATGCGCAATAGGAATTAAAACTGCCTCTGTTTCATGAGCTTTTGCTTTTTGCTTGTCAGGATTAATTGCCCAATTAGTTCGCATATTATGTAATCTATCAGCAAGCTTAATATAGAGGACTCTCACATCTTCGGCAAGTCCAACTAATACTTTTCTTAAATAAATAGCTGACGATTCATTCTCGTCTGTTAATTCTAATTTATTAATTTTTGATACACATTCAACTATTATCGCAACCTCTTCGCCAAAATTATCTTTTAATTCTTCATATGAAGAATTACCATTATTAATTACTTCATGTAATAAAGATGCAACTATTGTTACATTATCAACATTTAGGTCAGCAAGGATATTTGTTACTTCCAATGGGTGAGTAATGAAATCATCGCCCGTTAACCTTTTCATTCCTTCATGCTCTTTTTTAGCAAATTCATATGCTCTTTTTATCGTTTCTAATTCTTCATTAGAATTTATATTTAATTTTTTTAATAAGTCAGCAAACGTAATACTACTTTGTTCCATTCTCT
>CAZJEY010000019.1:0-3894 GCA_964545135.1 uncultured Mycoplasma sp.
GACGTAATAACGCTGGATCTAAAACATCTGGTCTATTTGTTGCAGCAATTATAATGATTCCTTCATTTTCACCAAAGCCGTCCATTTCAGTTAACAATTGATTTAAAGTTTGTTCTCTTTCGTCATGGCCACCACCTAAACCAGTGCCTCTTTGACGACCAACAGCATCTATTTCATCGATAAATATCAAACATGGTGCATTTCTTTTAGCTTCTTTAAACATGTCACGTACACGGCTAGCACCTACACCGACAAATAGTTCAACGAAATCTGAACCACTTATATAGAAAAATGGTACATTTGCTTCTCCGGCAACTGCTTTAGCAAGCAAAGTTTTTCCGGTTCCTGGAGGGCCAACTAATAAAACACCTTTAGGTATTCTAGCTCCTAATTTTTGAAATTTCTTAGGATTTTTTAAAAAGTCAATAAGTTCAGAAACTTCTTCTTTTTCTTCAGTAAGTCCAGCAACATCCTTAAAACTTTTTTTATCTTGATCACTAGATAATCTAGCTCTACTTTTACCAAAATCAACAGAATTCTTATTAGACATAGCTAATTTTTTAAATAACATATAGCCAAAAATTATTAGTAATAAAAATGGCACTACGTTTATTAGAATATACAAGAACGGACTTCCACTTGAATCACCTTTTGTATCATATTTATCTATATCATTTTGTTCTATTAAGTCAATAACATTAGCAACCTCTTCACTAACCACCTTAGTTTTAAATGATTCATTATCTTTATAATCATCTAATTTTCCTTCTACATAATATATTGATTCATTACTATTTGGTGAAATAGTTATCTCAGCAACATTATCTTTTTTTAATTCTTTTAAAAGTTCCCCTGTAGATAATGTTTTTACTACATTACCTTGAAATTCTAAGATAATTAAAACAAATATAACAATCCCCAGCAATATCATGTAAGGAATATAATTTTTTATTTTATCATTTTGCTTCATACTTTTCCTCCTCATATCTTATTATTATATCATACTTTTCATCTTTATTCTTATCAAAATGTGATTTTTTTATTCCTGGTATCCATAAAATACTATTATTACTATCTACCACTATTGGATAATTACTTCTTTTTTCAATTGGTATTTTTTCATCTATAAAAATATCTTTTATTTTTTTAGTACCATTTAAATTCTTAACGATAATTTTATCGCCTTTTCTTCTGTTTCTAACAATAATAGGTAATTTAATTTGACTACTATTAATTCTGATAACATAGTTACTAATTTCTGCGTCATTAGTAACATATTCAATAATACCATAATTATCTATAGTTTGGCTACTATATAAAGGATATTCATAATCTTTTTTTTCTATACTTTTTTTTATTATTAATTTATCATAGTCTTTTATAGCTAGGAAACTATCACTTAAATTAATTTGACTATTTACTTTAGATGACTTAATCATTTTAATTATTTCATATAACTGGCTATCGCTTATATTAAATTTATAATCAATTTGGATTATACTAATTACTCTCTCTAGTAGTTTTCTAATTATAAAATCATTTTCTTTTAATAGTAATGGTAAATTTAAAGTATTGTCATCAATAATCAAAGGGGCTTTTTTATCTAAATAGTCATTCACAAAATTATCATAATCAATAAGTTCTTTACTAAATTTTAAAAATTTGTTATGAACATTTTCATCCTCTTCCTTTAGGAAAGGTAAAACTTTAAGACGAAATCTATTTCTGGTATGCTCTAATGAATTATTTGATTGATCTATAGCATACCATAAATTGTGTTGATGACAATAATTTAAAATATCTTTCTTAGTTACTTCAATTAATGGTCTTATATAGTAATTATTTTCTTTTTTAAAACCAATATATCCTTTTAAATTACTTCCTCTCGTTATGCGCATTAAAATAGTTTCAATTAAATCATCGCCATGGTGAGCAGTCATTATATATTTCGCATTATACTTATTTTGTAAATCTTCAAAAAAATTATATCTTTTATCTCTTGCTTCACTTTCTGTAAATTTATCATCTTGATAATCAATAATAGTATATAATTCAAAAATTATGTTATGAGTATCACAATACTTTTTAACTTCAACTTGTTCTAAATCGCTCTCTTTACGATACTTATGATTAACATGGGCGCATATTATATTTAAATAGAGTTCATCTTTTAAACAAACTAAAATATCAAGTAAACACATACTATCTGGTCCGCCTGAACATGCGACAACTATTGTATCGTTATATTTTAATTTTTCTTTTAAATAATTAATTACTTTTTCCATTACGTTTCCTCGATATGTATTTTACATAAATTTATTAAAATATGCAAGTAATAGCAAAAATGTTGAAAACTTAATAGTTTTCAACATAATTAAATATTTTTTAAATTATATTCAAGCATATCTAAAATATCACCATCTAATATTTTATCTGGGTCATTATTTTCATAATTAGTTCTATTATCCTTAACTAGTTTATAAGGTTCTAAAACATAACTTCTAATTTGCGATCCAAAATTAATATTTACATCATTATTTTTTAAGGAATTAATCTTTTCTTCATTTTTCCTTAGTTCTAATTCATATAATTTATTCATTAATATTTTCATAGCAGTTTCTTTGTTTTTAAGTTGACTTCTTTCATTCTGACAAGTCACAACTATTTTAGTAGGTAAGTGGGTTATGCGAACTGCTGAATTAGTAGTATTTACTGATTGACCTCCCGCTCCACTGCTATGATAAACATCTATTTTTAAATCTGCTTCATTGATTTCAATATTCGGAGTGCTTTTAAATTCTGGTGTAACAGTTACCGCTGCAAAAGAAGTATGTCTTCTTCTTCCGGCATCAAAAGGACTTATTCTTACTAAACGATGTACACCACTTTCATTTTTTAAATAAGCATAAGCATTTATTCCTTTTATAATTATAATTGCCGATTTAATTCCAGCTTCATCACCTTTACTTATCGATATTTCTTCAAATGTAAAATTGTTTTTTTCACAAAAACGTTCATACATATTAAGAAGCATTGAAGCCCAATCTTGAGCTTCTGTTCCTCCCGCACCAGGATGAATTTCTAAATAACAATTTAATTTATCATATTCACCATTAAAATATAATTCATTTTCTAATGATTCAATTGTTTTATTAGCGCTTTCTATAATGTTACTTATTTCGTCTAAATCTTCTTTTAAAACTTCAAAGTTATCTAAGCAAAAATCTATTTCTGATTCTAACTTTTGATATTGATTAACAAGATCTCGTAAATAACTTAATTCTTGAGTAATTTTCACAGAGTCATTTTGATTATCCCAGAATCCCTCTTGATTAATTAAATCATTTAATTCTTTTATTCTTCTTAACTTAGTGGCAATGTCAAAGTGACCTCCCAATAGTTTCTAATCTATTCTTTAACCCTTTGATTATTTCATAGTTATTATTCATTTTCTTCTCCCATAGAAATGCTAATAATTTGTGATATTTCACCTTCATTATAACTAATATTTACTTTACTTTCTTTTGCTAAAAACGGAAGTAAGTTTTTATTTACTTTTATAGATGCAATGTACAAGTTGTTATTTGAATCAGTAATATAGTAACTAGTGTTACCTTCAATAACTGCACTAGTTATATTTTTAATTACTATTTCTTTTTTTAACACTTCATTACTTATAGTAATACTATCACCTAAATATTTCTCGGCAGCAACTTCAATTCCAAGTGATGCATCACTGACAACAACCTTTTGATAATCTTCTACATCAATAAATGCATACATTTTAACTAAACCAGCATTATCTTTTAAACTTAGTAAATAAGTTGGTTTATTATTAAGATTAATTAATAAAGGAAAAGAAGCTTTATATTTTTTTTCTTGAACTAGCCCCTC
>CAZJEY010000019.1:3994-7890 GCA_964545135.1 uncultured Mycoplasma sp.
ACTATATCATCATTATAATTAATTTGAGTATATAAATCAGAAACATAAAATTGACTTACCCAACTTGTAGCTTCTCCCATTTTACGATCGCCTAGTTTTTCACTACTTTCCTTATCGAGTAAAGGAATTTTATTAAAATCAACTACCTTAACATCTTTAGTAAATTCATGAGTTTCGTCGACTTCGATTCTACTACTATATTCCTTTGCATTAAATAATGGCGAAGAGATAAAATTAATAATTACTAATAAAGAGAATGTTGCAAATAAAATAATTAAAAATACTTTATATGGTTCAAAATCACTTAATCTTATCCTCCTTTTGCTTATCATATTAATTCCATTTATTACAGAATAATCTATTACCACTATTATAAATATAAGTAACATAAAACTCCAAAATTCTGGACTAGATAAATTAAGGGGTGGTAATAAGAAATAATACATTAATAATATAAATATGATTGACAATAATAGTACTCCTATTTTACTTTTTTTCATTTTGTTCACCTCGTTTATATTATATAACAAACTTTTCAAAAATACCAACGATTTAATATTTGAATATTAAAAAAGAACAAACATTAAATATTCATTCCTTAAAATATCATAAAGCATACCAATGCTACCTATATAAAATCAATTTATTATTGACATCCACATGCGCAAGTTTCATCACAATTGCAATTTTCATCTTCACAGCCACAAGTACATTTTGTTTCTTCACAAGTGCATTCATTATCTTCTTGACATCCACACGTACAAGTTTCACTACATGATTTAACATCTTGTTTCTTTTCTTACCTCCTAATCATTAAATCTTTTAAATAAGCTAGTCAATTCATCAATGACTTCTTCACTTTTAATATCATCAGAAATGCATCGATAAATGTGGTTTTCAAACATAAGATTTGCCAAACTTTTTAATGATTTTTCTGCTGCAACTATTTGAATTAATATATCATTACAATATTTATCTTCTTCAATCATTTTTTTAATACCAGCAAGTTGACCATCAATTCTCTTAATTCTGATTAATAGTTGTTTCTTTTCTTCTTCATTTCTTTCTGTTTTTTTACAACAATCACTCATATTTTTTCACCACCATTCAAATTATATTTTAAATAGTATCTAAAAGTAAATAAGGGGGTATATTATAAATCTTTAAATAACTATTTATTTTTCTATATTATTATAAAATAGAAGGGACAAATATTAAACATCTTTTTAATAGTCATATCATTTTCAAAACAATTATACAACGAAAAAAGAGAATTATATCATTCTCTTATCTCTATCGTAATATCTAAGGATTTAGGAATATTATTTTAATATATATTTAATATTATCTATTACTACCCAATCACATTCTATCTCTAATGACAATTTAGTTTCATCTGTAAGAGTAAATACATATATAGTGGTATTATCATCACATGACATTTCTGTCTTTCTTCCAATTTTCATTTTCTTTAATTTATTATATACACTTATGATTGAATTCTCATCAACTAATGTAGTATTAACTCCTGCTTCAGTATATTTAATTATTTCTATTTGTTTAATATTATCTTCAGTGATATTTTTATAATCTCCATAATCCATAAGAGAAGTTGATTCATCACTTTTATTACATCCTGTTAATATAGATAATGTTATTATGATTAATAAATTCAATATTATTTTTTTCTTCATAATCAATTATTTTTCAATCGTACCAGAAATACTTTCTGTATACATATCATCTGTTATAGGTTGATATTTTGTTCCATCATAATCATCTGTAAATCCATTATATGCTTTATAGATTTCGCCAGTATCAGTGTCATATACTCTTTCATATCCTAATGTAGCATCGCTTTGCTTTTGACTAATAATATCATAAGAATTATTTCTCTTTTCCCATGAGTCCATAATCATATCTGATATTTCATTGTATACTTTTTGATTTGCTTGAATAGTTGAAAGAATATTTGATTCTTCTTTATTAAATTCGTTTACAAATGTGTCACTAAATTCTAATGTGCTTAAACAATTATCTAAAATACTTTGCCAATTAATAAATTCACTATCTGGCGCTGTCATTAAAATAATATTATAAACATTTAATGTCCATACATCAATCTTTTCACTAAACATATTGAAAATATTACTATTTACATAATATGATCCAGCATCTTTAACACTGGCAGTAAATAATCCTTGGATAAGATCATTATTACTATTTTTATAAGTAGCTCTTAAAATATCACCACCAATTACATTGGTTCCTAAATTATCAATCACAGAAAATTCGTTCAATTTTGGCAAATATTCAAATTTTACGTTATTTGTATTTACAAATTCAGCAGTTTCATTCCAAACATTATAAAAAGATTCAGTTGTTTGGGGATTAATTACTGGTAGTTTTGCAAACGCTTGATTAGGATAATATTTCTTTTGCCAATTCCTAGCAGCTTCAGATTTATTGAATCCTTCTAATTTCATCATAAATATCATCATATAATCTGAATTATTTGGATTATATACCTTAAAGGTATAGTGTATATAATCAACTGATGGAACTTCAACTTTCCATCCCTTTGGAATTTTAAGTGATATTAAATCATTATCGAATGTTTCATATTCAATAACACTTGTTTCACTTTTTACAATCTTTGCTTTTCCTTTACTTGTACGAATTGTTTTATCAGCATCACCAGATGATAACAATACAAAGCCAATAACACTACCTATCACAAGAGCTATTAAAACTATTAACGATAAGATAATAATAAATTTTTTATTTTGCATTTTTTCTTGAATATTTGTTTTTACTTTAGAATCTTGCTTCTTATTCTCTTTCATATTCAAAATCAACTCCTTCTCCTGCCAATAATTTAATTTTATCATTAGCAATTACCTTATACATTTCATAACCATTTATATACAATGACATTCCCTTGACTTCATAGAATTCATCATTAATTTTGTTCTTTGATAAATTTAATATTATTTCTTTTTTTTCTAATGTTTGTGTATCAGCATTATATTCTTCTTCAACACCTTTATACTGTCCATATTGTAAAGTATAATCTCCAACTTTTAATACATTACTGATTTTAGGATTTTCATCTTTATTAAAAATAAAATATATTGATAATGCCGATATAACTATAACCGATATGAAAACTATGATTAAAATTAAAAATTCTTTTTTGCTCATACAAGTATCCCTCCCTATTACCATTAATATAATAACATACATTTTACTTACTTTATACACTAAATTTCATATTTTAAAAAGCTCGGAATTTTATTCTTTTTACAATCAGAATAATAATATAACCAAACACTTAAATCAAAGTGTCTCCAGAATATAAAATCATTGTTTTTAATAAAATAAAAAGACTTAGTTTACCCTTCTTTTACTAAA
Organism: uncultured Mycoplasma sp.; assembly: GCA_964545135.1. Lineage (GTDB taxonomy): Bacteria > Bacillota_I > Bacilli_A > RF39 > UBA660 > SIG200. The sequence continues at coordinate 7,409 of CAZJEY010000019.1, forward strand.
CCTTTTTTAATTTCTTATTATATTTTTGTCCACACCCAACTTGGCATATTTTACTATTTTTAATAAAATTACATTTTTTTAATTTTAATACCTAATACACCATATTTAGATTGTTCTTCTGGAGAATAATATTCTTCCATATCTTTTGGATCAGCTATATCATCTTCATCATAACCCATTGCCACCTTATCAAAATTTTTATATAATTCTTCAAAAGATGGATAATGATATAAGTTCTCGATTTCAACTAACATTTTTTCGTTATTAGTTCTATTAGTAAATTCTATTAAATCCTTAATTTTTAGCAATTGTCTTTTCTCATCATTTAATCTTAACTCTATAGTTTTTGTGCCATTTTTTATTCGTTCAAACGGACCATTATTTAATTTCATTTCATGTTTCATATTGTTTACTTCCTTTCACTATATTTTCTTTATCATTGTTTCCATTCTTGTATGATAATCTTTTTTATTATAAAACTT
>CAZJEY010000020.1:0-7858 GCA_964545135.1 uncultured Mycoplasma sp.
GGACAATTTTTCATCAAATCACCTATTATAATATATTTGTATATTTTTAAAATGACTTTATATTTACTAAAAATTATATTATAACATAAATATCTTTCTAGGAGGTTATTAAATGAAAAAGAAAATTGGAGTTATTTTTGGAGGAAATTCTCCTGAATATTGTATTTCTCTACAATCAGCTCATAGTATTATTAGTAATATTGATTCTAAATACGATGTAATATTAATAGGTATTACAAAAGATGGAGATTGGTATCGTTATAGTGGTAATATAGATAAATTATTAACTGATGAATGGTTTAATAAGGATGAATGTACTAAGGTTATGATTTCACCAAATATTAGTGATCATGGTATTATAGAGTTTGTTGATAATGAAATAATTAAAACCAGAATAGATGCTTTCTTTCCGATACTACATGGTAAAAATGGCGAAGATGGAACGATTCAAGGACTTATTGAAATAGCTGGTATTCCTTATATAGGTTGTGGAGTTTTATCATCTGCAGTATGTATGGATAAATTCATTTCTCATGAAATAGTAAATCAAAGTGGTATTAAGACTGCTAAATCAATCATGATTAACAATTATGAAGATATTAATGAATATTTAGAACAAATTAATAATATTGGGTATCCAGTGTTTGTAAAGCCACTTAGAGCTGGATCATCTTTTGGCATTTCAAAGGTTAATAATGAAAAAGAATTAGCTAAAGCTGTTGAACTTGCATTTAATTATGATAGTAAAATAATTATCGAAGAAACAATTAATGGCATAGAAGTTGGCTGTGCAGTTTTAGGTAATGATGAGTTAATTGTAGGTGTAGTAGATGAAATACAACTTGAAAAATCTCTAGGGTTTTTTGATTATAAAGAAAAATATGAAGAAAGAACAAGTGAAATTATTTGTCCAGCTGTTAGTATGAGTAAGACTAAACAAGAAGAAATAAGAGAACTTGCTAAAAAGATATATCGTGTTTTAGATTGTAAAGGATTTGCTCGTATAGATATGTTTTTAACTTCTGATGGTACAATTTATCTAAATGAGGTTAACACTATTCCAGGGTTTACTATTCATAGTAGATATCCAGCTATGTTAAAAGAGATAGGCCTTTCATTTAAAGATATTGTAAATAGATTAATTGAATTAGAAATAGCTTAAAGGCTATTTTTTTATTATAAATTATGTCATAAAATCAATTTTAAATAAAACTTACTAATAAGAGTAAAATACTAATTAAAGTTTGATAAATTCTTCCTTTTAAAAAGAATTTATAATTTATTTTAGTTTCATTTAAAATACTATAGACTTGCATATGAATGCTTATTCCTCCAAATGAAATAATGGTTAATGCTAGTAATTGTTTTAACTCTAAATTAAGAGTAATAGCTGCTAATTCATTTAAACTTTGTGTTATTTCTAATAATCCTTTTAATAATATTTCTAAATAAATATTTAAAGAGAATAATTTAACAGTAAGATTACTTAATATCATAAAAAAAGTGACAGTACCAAGTATCATTAGTAAAGCATTGATGCTTTTTTTTATACTTTGTTCTAAGATTTTAGTTACTTTTAAATTAGCTGTTTCATTTCTATTATTATAAGTAGTTTCTTTTTTTATAAAGAATGAAATTATAATATTAGAAATATAGTGAATTAAAATTATTTTAAAGACTATTGTTTTATTAAATATGGTACTAAGAATGTTATAAAGGAATAAGGGATTAGAAAAATAAGTATATAATAATAATCTATTTGCAGAATTTAATAATATTTTATTATTTATATATAATTCTTTAATAATATAAGCATTAGTTGGAGTACCACTAAATAACGAAAGACTAAAGGCTAAAGTATTATTATTTTTAATTTTAAAAATATCGGTATTAATAATTAAATCGTTAACTATAAACATAATAAACAAAGAAGGAAATAATCTAACTCGCCATAATTCCAAAGCTTTAAGACTTGATAATGTTACAATATCGTTATATCTAAAAATATTTAGTAAAAATAATGTTAAGAATAGTAATATTATTATTTTTTTAATTAATATTTTCATATAATTCCTCTTTTTTTGATATAATTGTTTTGGTGATTATTATGCTTAATAAAATATATGAAAAAATTAAAAATTTTATTGTTTCTAATTATAAATTTTTGATAGCAATATTAATAATAATTTTACTTTTTTATGTAGAATTACCTTATTTAATTTATAAAAGTGGTGGTACAGTTGATTTAAGCGATCGTGTAAAAACTGAACTTAATTATAAAAGCGATGGCACACTTTCTATGAGTTATGTATCGGTTGTAAAAGGTGCCCCAGCATATATTTTACTTTCTTATATACTTCCAGATTGGGATTTAATGAGTGTAAAGGAAGAATATGGCGATACGGATTATAAAGATGCGATTAAAAGCGCTAAAGAGAGTATGAATGAAGGAATTGATTATGCCATAATAGCGGCTTTTAAAGAATCTCAATATAGGGTAACAATCAATGATACAAAATTAGTTGTCAATAGTGTTTTAACTGATAGTAAAACTAATTTGGAAATTGGTGATGAAATTATAAGTATTAATGATATAAAAATTAAATCGCAAGAGGATGTAGTTAATGTTTTAAAAAATTTAAAAGAGAATGATAAAGTAACTATTAAAGTAATGAATAATGGTAAAAAATATAATAGAACCGCTAAACTTATTAATACTATTGATGGTTTAAAAATGGGGATAATTATTGGCCTAAAATATGATTATGAAACTGAGATACCAGTTGAAATAAAAATGCGTGATAAAGAAAGTGGTAGTAGCGGTGGCTTAATGATGGCTTTAGCAATTTATAATTCTTTAACTAAAGAAGATATTAGCCATGGCAAAAATATTGTTGGCACTGGCACAATTGATATCGATGGTAATGTAGGAGAAATTGATGGAATAAAATATAAATTACTAGGCGCTGAAAAAAAGCACGCTGACATTTTCTTCGTGCCTACTCAAAATTATGAAGAAGCCTTAAAAGTAAAAAAAGAACGTAATTTAAAATTAGAAATAGTCGAAGTTAAGACTCTAAAAGACGCAATAGAATACCTTGACAATTATTAGCATAATTATTAAAATACTAATTCGAGGTGAAAAAATGTTTAATAATTTTGAATTATTGTCATATTTAATTGATTTAATTGATGAATACAATAATAATTCAATTTGTTTTAATTTATGTAAAATAATTATAAATGAAAAAATGAATTATAATTGTGCTTTCTTATTAGAAGAAGAGTATAAAAAAGAACGTATATATCGAAATAATATGTTAGATATTGGCACAAAAATATATGATTGTATGCTTGATTTAGATAAGTATGATAAAAAAGTATTTATTAATTTTGATACTGAATTAGAAGAAGAATTTTATTTTGCTAGTTTAAAAAGATTTTATTTATTAGGTTTTGAAATTGGTATGTCATCTTATGGTGGAATGGATTTAAACATAGATAACTACAGCAATGGTTATAATGAAACTGTTTTGTATAAGCATGCAGGTATTATAATAGATAAAATTTTGTCAAATAAAGAATTGTCTTTTGAAGATAAAAATAAATATAGTATTTATATTAAATATATTACTGACTATTTTAATGGTAATATTGATATAATTAGTTTAAAAGATTATTTAAATGTAACTGATAATTTGATTTATCGTCAAGATTTATTAGATATATTAAAAATAGCAGAAAGTAAAGAATTATCTAGAAATAGATAGTTTTTTTATCCTATTAATAATTGTAAATAGTAAAAAAAAATAGTATAATAAATAAGATTTATATGAAAAGGAATGAAGTAGACAGAACTAAATTAAGCCCAATGATGGCTCAATATATGAAGATTAAAGATGAGTACGAAAATGAACTTTTATTTTTTCGCTTGGGCGATTTTTATGAACTTTTCTTTGAAGATGGCCTTATCGCATCACGTGAATTAGAATTAACTTTAACAGGTAAAAGTTGTGGGCTTGAAGAAAGAGTGCCAATGTGTGGTGTACCTTTTCATGCTGTTAAAGGCTACATCGAAAAGCTAGTGAATAAAGGCTATAAAGTGGCCATATGTGAACAATTAGAGGACCCCAGTAGTACTAAAAATACAGTTAAACGTGGTGTAGTAGATGTAATTAGTAAAGGAACAATTGCTGATTATGAACTATTAGATGAAAGAAATAATTCTTATATTGCATCACTTTTACAATTTAGCGATATTTGTATTCTTACCATTTGTGATATTTCTACTGGGGAATTAAAAAGTATAAGTATTGAAAATAATGAAGATAATATTGTTAATGAGGTCTTAACAAATGGTATTAAAGAAATAATAATGCTTGATAATACAAATGTATTTTTAATGGATATTTTAAAAAACACTTACGGAATTGAAGTGAATTTTTGTTCGGAATTTATCGATGGATACGATAATATTTTAAATACATTAACTGATGCGAGAAGAAAAGCCGGAGTTAAACATTTATTTTACTATTTAGTAAAAAAATATTTAAAAGATTTAAGTCATATTAATGAGTGTGTTGTTTTAGAAAAAGTTGATTACTTACTTATGGATGTTCATGCTATTAGAAATTTAGAATTAATAGAAACAACAAGATTGAAAGAAAGAACATATTCTTTATTATGGCTTATTGATAAATGTAAAACAGCAATGGGTAGTAGAAAAATAAAAAAATGGTTATTAAATCCTTTAAGAAGTATTGATAAAATTAATGATCGTTATAATAAAATAGAATGTTTAAATAATAATTTTATTTTAAAAAGTGAATTAAGAGAACTATTAGATAGTATATATGATTTAGAAAGATTATGTGGAAAAATTACTTGTGGCAATGTAAATGCTCGTGATTTATTGCAATTAAAAAATAGTTTAGAAGTATTACCTCAAATAAAAGATATTATTAATAAATTAAATTTTGAATATAATATTGATACTCATCAAGATATTTATTTACTTTTAGAAAACGCTATCTATCCTGAACCACCAATAACTATAAAAGAGGGTTATTTAATTAAAGATGGTTATAATAAAGAGTTGGATGAATTAAAAAGTATTCGAAGTGGTGGTAAAGAATTTATTGCTTCATTTGAAAATAAATTAAAGAATGAAACGGGAATTAAAAATTTAAAAGTTGGCTTTAATAAAGTTTATGGTTATTATATCGAAGTTAGTAAGGGGCAATTAAAAGAAGTTAAAGATGAGTTTAAATGGGAAAGAAGACAAACTTTAACTAATTATGAAAGATTTATATCCCCAGAACTTAAAGAAAAAGAGGCATTAATACTAAATGCCGAAGAAAAAATAATTACTTTAGAGTATAATTTATTTATTGAAATTAAAAATGTTATTAAAAAAGAAATACTAAAATTAAAACATACTGCTGATCTTATTAGTGAAATAGATGCTATATTATCTCTTTCTGTATGTAGTGAAGAATATAATTTAGTTAGGCCAAAATTAAATACTTTTAAAAAATTAGATATAGAAGATGGTTTTCATCCAGTTATTGAGTTTGTAAGCAATGATGAATATGTGCCTAATAGCTGTCATTTATCTAATGAATCTAGTACGATATTAATAACTGGTCCTAACATGAGTGGTAAATCAACTTATATGCGGCAAATTGCAATAACATGCATTATGGCGCAAATGGGTTCTTTTGTGCCTGCTAAAAGTGCGGATTTACCAATTATTGATAAAATATTTACCCGTATTGGGGCAAGTGATGACCTAGTTAGTGGCGAATCAACATTTATGGTTGAAATGAAAGAAGCTAGAAATGCTTTAGTAAATGCTACCGAAAATAGTTTAATAATATTTGATGAATTAGGTAGGGGTACGGCAACATACGATGGTATGAGTTTAGCACAAGCTATCTTAGAATACATCAGTGATAATATAAAATGTTTAACCCTTTTTAGTACTCATTATCATGAACTTACTAGTTTAGCTAGTAGTTATAAGAATATTAAAAATGTTCATGTTAGTGCTATAGAAGATGGCGATAAAATAACATTTTTACACAAAGTTAAACCAGGAGCTATTGATAGAAGTTATGGTATTCATGTAGCGCGTCTTGCTAAAATGCCAGATTCTTTACTTAAACGAGCTTCTGAAATATTAAATGTTTATGAAAATACTAAGAAGAATAAAAAAATAGATAATAATGTTCAATTAAGTTTTGACTTTGAAGTAGAAAACAAAGAAAAAACTAGTGAACTAGAAGAAAAAATAAATGCAATAGACCCAATGACAATGACACCGATAGATGCTTTAAATTATTTATATGAACTTAAAAATAGTTTAAAAAAAGATAGTAAATAGTAAGAAGAAATGCTATAATATTTTAAGGAGAAATATAATGCAAAAGAGAAGCGAACTTAGAGAAAAATGTATGATAATTTTATATCAATACGATATTTATAACAATGCTAAAATTAAAGGCGAAGTTGATGAATTAATTCAAGAAAATATTGAGATTGATAATGAATTTGTTAAAGATATAGTTTATGGCGTAATAACTCATAAAAACGAAATAGATGATCTAGCTAATAAATATATGAAAGATTGGAGTATTGAAAGGCTTGATAAAACTGGAGCATCAATATTGAGAATAGCAATTTATGAATTAAAATATACTGATACTCCCCAAATTGTAGCTATTAATGAAGCAATAGAACTTGCTAAAAAGTACAGCGATGATTCTGTTCGAAAAATAATAAATGCAGTTTTAGATAAAATAATAAAGGAATGATTATGAACGATAACTATAAAACAATAACTGAAATTAACCAATATATTAAAACTATCTTAGATAATGATAGTTTACTTAATTGTGTCTATATAAAAGGAGAAATATCTAATTTTAAAAATCATTCTCGAGGGCATTTATATTTTACTCTAAAGGATGATGAAACTAGAATTAGCGCAGTTATGTTTTATAACAATGCTCTAAAATTAAATTTTAAACCAGAAGATGGGATGAATGTATTAATAAAAGGAAGAATTTCTTCTTATCCAGCTCAAGGTAGTTATCAAATATATGTAGAAACTATGGATTTAGATGGAATAGGTAATTTATATGTTGAATTTGAAAAATTAAAAGAAAAGTTATTAAAAGAAGGCTTATTTTCTCAAGAGCATAAAAAAATATTACCGAAATATCCAAAAAAGATTGGTATTGTAACTGCTCCAACAGGAGCCGCCGTAAGAGATATAATTTCAACAATTAAAAGAAGATTTCCGATCTGTGAAACAATATTATTTCCATCATTGGTTCAAGGTAAAGATGCTGCTCCCGATATTGTCAGACAAATAAAAAAAGCAGATGAATATAATTTAGACTTATTGATAGTTGGTCGTGGTGGTGGTTCTATAGAGGATTTATGGGCATTTAATGAAGAAATAGTAGCTAGAGCTATCTATGAAGCAAAAACGCCAATAATAAGTGCTGTTGGTCATGAGCCAGATTTTACTATTGCGGATTTTGTTGCGGATCTTCGGGCACCCACACCCACCGGTGCTGCAGAAATGGCTGTACCGACGATGTTAGAAATTAAAACATTAATTAATCAATATACATTAAGAGCAAATAAAAATATAAAAAATATTGTAAACAGAAAATTTATTTTATATAAGAACTTAGAAAATCGTCGAATTTTAAAAAATCCTTTAATGTTATATGAATTAAAAGAACAAAGATTAGATAAATTATTAGATTTGCTAAATAGAAATATTATAAAAATATTAGATCTTAAGAAATATAATTTAAATATTAATTTTAATAAAATAAAAAGT
>CAZJEY010000021.1:0-7779 GCA_964545135.1 uncultured Mycoplasma sp.
CGATATTTGTTCCTTCAAGTACTAGTAAATGGTTAATGTTATCAAGTAGTGTTGTACCAACTTTGATGAGTGCTGGAATCTCTCCAGAATTTTCTCAAGTTATTTATACTTTAGGAAGTAGTGCAACTATGAATATTACGCCTATCCTTGCTTATTATATTATTTACTATACATATTTAGAAAAATATAATCAAAGTAACAAAAAGATATCATTTAAAGAAGGATTTAAATATCAATTATCATATACGGGTGTTATTACTTTTACATATTTAGCAATTATTATTTTGTGGTATGTTATTAATATTCCTTTAGGAATTAATACATATCCATCTTTATAGGGAGGTTTTATGAGTTTAAAAGCAGGTATAGTAGGTCTACCTAATGTTGGAAAGAGTACGTTATTTAATGCCATTACTAAAAAAAATATTTTGGCAGCAAATTATCCTTTTGCAACAATTGAACCAAATGTTGGAGTTGTAATCGTACCAGATACTAGACTTGACTATTTAGTTAATTTATATAACCCTAAAAGTATTGTACCAACTTCTTTTGAGTTTATTGATATTGCTGGTTTAGTAAGTGGCGCAAGTAAGGGTGAAGGTTTAGGTAATAAATTTTTATCACATATTAGAGATGTCGATGCTATTGTTGAAGTAGTTAGATGTTTTGATGATGAAAACATTACTCATGTTGAAGGTAAGACTGATCCAATAAGAGATATAGAAATAATTAATACAGAATTAATATTAGCTGATTATGAAATCGTATCTAATAGAATAGATAAAATAAGTAAGAAAGCAACTACTACTAAAGATAAAGACGCGCTTAAAGAGTTAAGTGTCTTAAATATATGTAAAGATAATTTGGAAAAGAGTATTCCACTTCGTAATGTGATTTTTAATATTGATGAATTAGAAATACTTAAAAATTTTAATTTAATAACATTAAAAAAAGTTATCTATGTTGCTAATGTAGATGAAATCACAGCATCGGTTGGTGATAACGAATATTCTTTAAAATTGAAAGAATATGCTAGTAATGATAATGCATCTGTTGTGGTAATGAGCGCTAAACTAGAATGTGAATTAGCAGAATTAAATGATGAAGAAAAAAATGTATTTTTAGAAGAAGTAGGAATTACTAACAGTGGTTTAGATAAGTTAATTTTTGCAACTTATGATTTATTAGGCCTTGCAACATTTTTTACAAGTGGTAAGGATGAATGTCGGGCATGGACTTTTAAAAAAGGGATGAAAGCGCCTCAGTGTGCTGGGATTATTCACTCTGATTTTGAAAGAGGATTTATTAAAGCCGAAGTTATGAGTTTTAATGATTTAGAAAGTGCTGGAAGTGAATTAAAAGTAAAAGAAAATGGTAAACTTCGTTTAGAGGGTAAAGATTATTTAATGGAAGATGGCGATATAGTTTATTTCCGTTTTAATGTATAGAGGTAAATATGAGTAGTTATCAAGATATAATTAAAAAAATTACAGATATTATTAGTAAAAGTACGAATAAGGATAATACGATAAAAATTCTGCATTTTAATATTTTGCCAGAATATTATGAAGAATTTAGAAAATTAATTGATATTGAGAATGTTTGGCACGAATTATCAACAAATATTAATCAATATGTTAATAATAATAATCAACTTATTTTAGAAGCTAATGTAATAAAAAATGAAAATAATAATTATTTAGTTGAAAATTTAACTGAAATATTAAATAGTAGTTATGGTCTTACGCCATTTGATTTAGTTATTATTGATGGATATGTAATTAATAAAAATGATGAAAAAAGTTTTATCGATATAACTAAAAAATTACATATTGGCCCATATCAACCAATTGTCAATGTAAAAGATGTGAATTCTAAATTAGAAATTAATAGGCAAAGAAAATTAAATCAATATAATCGTTTAAAAAAGAATTTACCAAATTATGAACTAGATAATAATAATGATACAATTAATAGTAAGTTTAAACATTTAATATTATTATTTAATAGTGGTTCGTTAGATAAATCTGTTTTAAAATACTTAAGTACCATTTTAAATGATTTAGAGTATATATCACTTTTAAATGATTTAAAGAAATATTTAATTTTAAATGAAGAAGAATACAATACTTTTTATAACTATCGGTCTGGCGAACCAGTTATAATTGATACAATTGATGAATTAGTATTATATTTAAGTAATATTAAGGATTTAACTATTGAGATGGTATTAACTTTTAAAGAAATATATGGTGCTTCATTTGTTGATACTTTAATTTTAGAATTATATAAAAAAGGTGTTTTTGAAGCAAGTGAGTATGATGATTATATAAATCAAAAAAACAATGAAGAAATTATTTAACTTCATTATTTTTTTCGTTTTAGTATTACACTAAAAATTATAATAAGTAAAATAGAGGCACTAATTATATATATATAATATTTAATTGTTACATCTTTTTTATTTTCTATAGCATCATCACTACTAAAAGTTTTTTCGTTTTTAGTTTCTTCAATTTTTTCTTTTCTAAGTTCAACATTTTCAAACATGTCATTTTTGTTTATATCATTACCTACATTGGTATAATATAAACCAAATATATTAGGGCTATATTTAGTTATATCAGTTGATTTTGTATAAGTATTATTTTTGCCATTAATCCACGCTGTAAACCAAGTCCATTGTTGTGATTCATGACATTTATAACCATCTTTACTAACTTCATAAGCAGTTTTGCCATTAAAATTTTGAAGTGGTGTATCATAATCCATAATTATTTTATTATCTTTATATAGATGTAAATACACTTTTTTTACATCCCAAGTCTCATAGTTTAAATCTTGATAATAATTATTATCACTACTTCGTTTAATAGCTTCTTTTAAAGCAAATGTATTTAGTATGTGTTGACCATGTGAATATTCCCCAAGTTCATCGTGACCTACGACAACAAGAGGCTTAAATCTTCTTAACATTTCAGTTTGAAATTTTATAACATATTCTTCATCTAGATTAACTCTTTTTAGATTATTAATTGCCCCTTCTAAACTTTCCGAGTAAGCATCCGGTATAACGCCTAAAATGGGATAATATTTTTCACCTACTGTCCATAAACCATTTAATTGTTCATGTATTCTTTTTTGATTATCATTATGATGTGCAAGATAAGCCACTTGGACTTTTAATCCTCTATCGACATAAGTTGGTATTAATCCTAAAAAGAATAATTGTTCATCATCAGCATGTGTTGAAAATAAAAGTAAATCAGCTTCATCAAGTGGTTTATTCCAATTTTGAACCCAACTAGGTATGTCACCTTCACTGATAACATATATATCACTTATTATTGCGTCCTCTTCATATTTAATAGTAATATTATTTGTAATTTCTTCTAAGTTAATGTATTCATGGGCAAAACCATTAGTTCCGATATTAGCATTTTCACCATTATAACTTATGTTACCCTTATAGCCTTTAAATTCATATACTATATATAATCCTTTTATATTACTAGAACTATTTATGTTAATAATACTATCTTTATTAACATTTATATACGTTTTATAATTCTTATCAACAATTTTATTATTTGTTTGTTCATTTATTTTAATGATACAATCATTTGTAATATCTGTTGCTTCTAATGCATTTACTTTTAAAGGTATAATTAATAATAAAAATAACCATTTGTTCTTCATTTTATACTTCCTATTCTTTAATCAAATTATAGCATATATTTATCACATTTTTAAATATATTTTCACATATTATTAAGTGTAATTTTTAATTTACAAAGTTAAAATAGTTTGATATACTAATAGGCGAGTAAATGAATTACTCCTTGCTTCTTTTTAGAAGCCAAAAAAGACCATAAGGAGGTGGAAAAGATGACAAATTATGAAATTATGTTTATTGTTAAAGCTACATTAGATGAAGAAACTTTAAATAAGATTGTTAAAGACACTCAAGCTTTAATTACTAATAATGATTCAAAAGTTATCGAATTCAAAGAAATGGGTAGAAAAAAATTAGCTTACCCAATTAAAAAGGAAGTTAGTGGTTACTATTACTTAATGAATGTAAGTGCTACTCATGAATGTATCAAAGAATTTGATCGTAAATTATTAATTAACGAAAACATATTAAGACATTTAATTTTAAAAAAAGAAAGTGAGTAATTATGAACAAAGTTTTATTAGTTGGAAGACTAACAAGGGATCCAGAAATGAGAACAACAAGTACTGGTATGGTTGTGACAAGATTTAGTGTTGCAGTAAATCATAATTTTACTGATCGTAATGGGGAACGTGGAGTAGATTACATTAATTGTAGTGCTTTTAATAGACAAGCTGAAAATATTGCTAAATATTGTAAAAAAGGTAGTTTAGTATCGGTTGAAGGTAGTATTAGAACAGGGTCTTATGATGCCCCTGATGGTACAAAAAGATATACTACAGATGTAGCGTGCAGTCAAGTTAATTTTTTAAGTAGTAAAAATGATAATTCTACTAATTATGATGCAAATCCAATGCCTATAGAAAATAATTATCAAGAACCAGAAATACCAAGTGCTAATTTAGAAGAAGATCCTTTTAAAAGTTTTGGAGAAGAAATAACTTTAAGTAGTGATGATTTACCATTTTAAAGGAGGAATATAATAATGGCAGAATTTTATCGTAAAAAGAAAAAAATATGTCAAATGTGTGCTGGTAAAAGCGTAGATTATAAAGATGTTATGATTATTAATAAATATATTAATGATAAAGGTAAAATATTACCAAGAAGAATGTCTGGAGCTTGTGCTAAACACCAAAGACATATTGCTGAACAAGTTAAATATGCAAGATTTATGGCATTAATACCATATGTTAAATAAGCGGTTCCCTACTACATTATGTAGTGGGAATTTTTTTTGGAATGTGATATAATAAAAGAGCAATTAAGGGAGGACTTTTATGAAAGTTATTCTAATAAGTGATGTAAAAGGAAAAGGAAAAAAAGATGATATTTTAGATGTTAGTGATGGATATGCTACTAACTATTTAATTAAAAATAAGTTAGCAGTTTCTTACACTAAAGGAAGTAAGAATGTTTTAGATAATGAAATAAATAAAAGAAATGAAGCAGAAGAAAAACTAGTAAGTGAATTAAATGGTATAAAGAAAAAACTAGAAGGTAAGGAACTGGTATTTAAAGTAAATACTGGTGCAATGGATAAAGTGTTTGGTAATATATCAAGCAAACAAATCCATGAAGAATTAAAAAAACTGGGATTTAATATTGATAAAAAATCTATTAAAATCAATAGTAATATTGATACATTAGGAGTACATAATGTATTAATTGAATTACATAAAAAAGTTAAATTTGAAATAAAAGTTGTATTAGTTAAGTAGGTGAATATATGGCAAGGACTATGCCCCAAAATCAAGAAGCAGAAATGTGTATCTTAGGTATTGCATTTCTTGATAAGTATTTATTAGATAAAATATGTGAAAGTCTTAATGTAGACATGTTTTATGATGAAAGAAATAAATATTTATTTGAAGCAATAAATGATTTACATAATGAAGATATTCCTTTAGATAGTAATGTATTAAAAGATGAATTAGAAAAAAAGAAAAAATTAAAATTAGTTGGTGGCGTTGAATATATAAGTGAAGTAGTGGATTCTGTTATATCTAGTGCTAACTTGGATCATTATATTGACGAAGTAAAAGAGAATGCTACAAGGAGAAATTTGATTAATAGTGCTACTGAAATAATAAATGATGCTTATGATAATGAAGATATTAATTCATTAATAGATGATGCTGAAAGAAATATATTAAATGTAGTAAAAGCAAGAACAGTAAGTGATTTTGTGCCGATACATGAAATTTTAAGAAGAGCACAAGAAAAACTAGAAGCACTTGCTAAGAATAAGAAAGCTATTACTGGTGTTGAAACTGGATTTTATGATTTTGATAAAATTACTACAGGTTTTCAAGGTGGCGAATTAATTATTTTGGCAGCTCGTCCTGGTATGGGTAAAACAGCTCTTGCTTTAAATATGGCTACATATGCTGCAACTACTACTAAAAAAGCAGTAGCAATATTTAATTTAGAAATGTCTGCTGAAATGTTAGTTAATAGAATGATTAGCGCTATTGGGGGAATAGATGCTTATAAATTACAAACTGGTCAAATGCAAGAAAGAGATTGGAAAAGATATAACGAAGCTATGAGCCAACTGGCTGACACTAATATGTATATTGAAGATAATGCTGGAGTTACTTGTGCTGAGATTAGAGCTAAATGTCGTAGACTTGCTAATTCTAAAGAGGGATTAGGACTTGTTGTTATCGATTACTTACAATTAGTTAGTAGTGGAAACAAAAGAATAGAATCTAGACAAGTGGAAGTATCAGAAATATCAAGAAGTTTAAAAACAATGGCATTAGAACTTGATGTTCCGGTAATTGCTTTATCACAATTATCTAGAAGTGCTGAAAAGAGAGAAAGTAATATGCCTATGCTTGCTGACTTACGTGAGTCTGGTAGTCTTGAACAAGATGCCGATATAGTATTATTTATCAATAGAAAAGATTATTATGATGCTAAAAAAGATCAAAAAGAAAAAATAGTGCCTGCTGAGTTAGTTATTGCTAAACATCGTAAAGGTTCACTTGGGACAATAGACTTAATGTTTGAACTAAATATGAGTGCCTTTAGAAATGTATTAAGAGAAAGTAAGGAAGAGTATTAATGAATAATTATCAAAAAGTTATAACTTTAATTATAAGTGGAATAGTACTATGTATTATCTTTGTAGTATGTTCATTTGATGCAAAATTAAAAATTAATGAAGCTTCAAGAATATATAATGTATATTTAAAAGGTAAACTACTTGGAAGTATTGAAAATAAAAATGACTTATATGAATTAATTGATACTAAACAAGAAAAAATTAAAGAAAAGTATGGAGTAGCAAAAGTATATCCTCCTAATGAATTAAATATCATTGATAGTTATTCATATAATACTACTTTAAATGATTTAAATACAATATACAATAAAATTGAAGAAATTGATGACTTTACTATTAAAGGTTATGAAGTATCAATAAAAAATGATAGTAAAAATGTGGATTTAAAATTTTATGTTCTTGATAAGGAAGTATTTAAGTCCGCTGTAAAACAATTTGTTTTAGCTTTTATTGATGAAGATAAATATAATGCTTATGTTACTGGTACTCAAGAGGAACTTACTGATATAGGTGTTGTATATCAAAGTATGTTTATTGAAGAAAAAATATCTTTTAAAGAAAAATATATAAGCGTTAATGAAAAAGTATATACTGATTCCAAAGAACTTGCTCAAGTATTATTATTTGGAATAGATAGTAAAATGAATACTTATAAAGTAGCTGAAGGCGATACTATAGCATCTATTAGTGATGCTAATGAATTAAATGTTCAAGAGTTTTTAATTGCTAATCCTAATTATAAAAGTGAAACTAGCTTATTACAAGTGGGTGCAAATGTTAATATCACGCTTATTGATCCTATCTTAACATTTTCTTATTCTGTATATGAAATAAGTGAAGTTGAACTTGCTTATGAAAAAGAAGAAGTTAGAGATAATAATAAGCCAAGTGGATATAGTGAAATTACCCAAAGAGGTATTACTGGTATAGTTAAATTAACACAACATTACGATGTAGTTAATGGTGAACCAAGTAATAATACTACAATTGATAGTCAAGAAGTTATTCGTGAAAAAGTAAATCAGGTTAC
>CAZJEY010000022.1:0-7779 GCA_964545135.1 uncultured Mycoplasma sp.
AAAAATCAAAAAAAATGAACAAGAAGTAAATAAAACTCTAGCTTATCCTGGTGAAAGTGAACATCAAACAGGTTTAGCAGTAGATATTGGCTTCATTAATGGCGGATTGTATGATCCCTATTATGATATAGAAGAATACATAGATGAATTTAAATGGTTGAGCCAAAACGCTCATCGTTTTGGTTTTATATTACGATATCCTTTAGGAAAGGAGAGTATAACTGGTTATAATTATGAACCATGGCATTTTCGTTATATAGGAAATATAGCCAATTATTTGTTTCAACGAAAATTAACATTGGAAGAATTTTTAAATTGTGATATATTATATAAGTGATAGTTATGAATGTAAAGATAGAAAAGATGGATGATTTTGGCCGAGGTATTGCTTATATTGATGATAAGGTAGTGTTTGTTCCTAAAACAATTGTTGATGATATAGTAGATATCAAAATAATGAGTGAAAAGAAAAAATATAGTATTGCTAAAGTTAATGAAATAATAAATCCTTCAAAACTAAGGATTCCTTTTAAGTGTCCTTATTTTGATATTTGTGGTGGTTGCTCTTTGCAAAATGTTGAATATCGTATAGAACTTGAATATAAATTACAAAAAATAAATAACTTATTGAAGAAAAATAGAATTAATTATCAAGTAAAAGATATTATTAAAAGTGCAAAAAGATATAATTATCGTAATAAAGTATCATTAAAAATTGAAGATGGTGTTATAGGCTATTATGAAAAGGATACTCATAATATTGTAAAAATTAATAAATGTTTTTTACTTAATGATGCAATTAATGATGTAATTAATGATTTACCAAGACTTAGTATTATAAATGGTAGTGTAATTATTAGATCTAATTTAAAGGGAGAATTATTATTAATAATTTATACTGATAAACTAAATAAAGATGGAATAAAATACTTAGTAAATAAACATCGTATTTCGGGAATTGTTTTAAATGATAAATGCATTTTTGGAAGTGATTTTTTGGTAGATAAAATTGATGATTATAAATTTAAAATATCGTATAATTCTTTTTTTCAAGTTAATCCTTATATATGTAAAGAATTATTTAAGATTGTTAAAGATTATACTAAAGACGCTAATAACTTAATTGATTTATATTCAGGAGTTGGAACCTTAAGTATTGTTGCCAAAGAAAATGCGAGTAGTGTCCTAGGCGTAGAAATAATTGATAATGCAGCGATAAATGCTAAAACTAATGCAATGTTAAATGGTGTTAGTAATATAAGCTTTATAGCAAGTGATACTAATAAAATTATTTCTTATTTAGAGGGTAAAGACTTTGTTATAGTTGATCCGCCTCGTAGTGGACTTACGAGTAAAGTAATTGAAGGAATAAAAAAATATCAAGTAAAGAATATTCTTTATGTATCATGCGATCCTAATACTTTAATGCGAGATTTAAACTTATTATTAACAGATTATAAAATAATTGAGTTTAAGTTACTTGATATGTTTCCAAATACATACCATGTGGAATCAGTTTGTGTTCTCGAACATAAAAATTAAAGAAAAGTCTTTATTTATAAGGAATTTATTAAAAATATTATTAAAAAAAATATAATAAAAGGTTGTATGTGTTTGATAGGTTTACATATACCAGTATTGTTTTAATGGTACTAAGTTTAAATATATAAATAATAAATACTATCTATTTATTGTTTGATAGATAAATAATTGATATAATATAATTGTATTAATTAAGTTGCTAAGAGTTAATATGACAATTTGGTCGACTAGGGTTTATAAGATTAAGCAACTAATCTTATTTGCATGTATGCGAAGATATATCTTATTAGGAATATATCTCTTTTTTTATTTCAATAAAGGAGGAGTAATTAATGAATGAAATAATAGAAAAAGAAAATAAAATAGAAAATATGATTTATGAAATTAGAGGAGTACAAATAATGCTTGATTCTGATTTAGCAAAACTATATGAATGTGCTAATGGAACAAAAACTATAAATCAAGCAGTTAAGAGGCATATCAATAAATTCCTGGAAAGATATATGTTTCAACTAACAAAGGAAGAATTGAATGATATTTGCGGTCCCAAGGTGGGACCACAAATTAGTAAATCAAGAGTATTACCATTTGTTTTTACTGAATAAGGTGTTGCAATGCTTGCAACAATTCTTCATACTAGAGTTGCTGATGAAATTAGTATGAGAATAATAGATGCTTTTATTTAAATGAGAAGATATTTATCATCTGATAATAAAAATACTATATTACTAAATCATGAGACTAGAATTTTAAAACTTGAAGAATCATTTAATAAATTTAATAATAAATGTAATTCTATTATTTATGAAGGAAAAATATATGATGCTTATAGTATTATGTTGGATATATTGAATGAAGCTAAAGAAGAAATCATTATTATAGATAATTATGTTAATAAAGAATTGTTAGATACTTTAAGAAAAATAGATAAAAAGATAATTATATTATCTAAAAATATAGATGATGAACTTGTAAAAAAAATATAAAATTCAATATAAAAATGTTATTTATTATAAATAATAATCCATTTCATGATAGATATATAGTTTTAGATAGGAAAGAAGTATATGTAAGTGAAATGTCTTTAAAAGATATAGGAAAAAAATATACTTATATAAATAAAGTAAATGAAAGTATTTTTATTAGTGAATTATTAAAAAGAATAAACGATGTGTTATAATTGTATTGATTAGATTTGTTAAAAAGACTATGCAAAAACGCACATACAACCCATGTGGAATCAGTTTGCGTTCTAAATAGGTGCTAAGCCATTATAAATAAATGGTAAACCAAAGTTCAGTGTACTTATTTGATGTGTATATTATGAACGCTATACGTAAAGAGTGTAGTAATACTTGAACGTTTAAAATAAAAAACTATGTAAATTTTATTTTACAAATTAATAGCAAAAAAATTTACATTTTATTGACACAAAAATCACTTTACTATAACTCACTCTTTTTTTTTATGCTAAAATTAAGTTGTAAGTAGAGGTAATATGAATTCAGAAAGAAACAAAATTGAATATGAACTTGTCAAGGAAGCTAAAATAAAACTGCAAAATATTTTTAAAAATTAGTTTAGGAGCGTGATATTATGTTTGTAGGTGATGAACCAATTCATATTAATGCCAAAAAGGGAAGTATTGCCGAAGTAGTTTTAATGCCTGGTGATCCTTTGAGGGCAAAATACATTGCTGAAAATTTTTTAGATAATGCTAAAGAAGTGTGTAATTTAAGAAATATGCTTGGGTATACTGGTTTTTATAAAGGAAGTAGAATAAGTGTTATTGGTAGTGGCATGGGAATGCCTTCGATGGGAATATATTCCTGGGAATTATATCATTATTTTGATGTGAAAAAAATAATCAGAATTGGAACATGTGGTGCGGTAAGTGAAGAAGCAAAAATAAAAGATTTGATTTTAGCAAGTAATGTATATAGTGAGTCTAATTTTGCTTATACTTATAATGATTATAAAGAACATTTGGTATATCCTAGTAAAGAATTAAATGATAAAATAATAGAAACTGCTAAAAAATTAAATTACAAATTACATGTCGGTACGATTACCACAATGGATGTTTTTGGACCTTATATTGACTATGATCGTGTATTAAATAGAATACCTAGTAATTTAAAGGTGTTAGGTGAAGAAATGGAAGCTTTTGCACTATGTCATGTAGCTAATAGTTTCCAAAAAGAAGCCGCTTGCATTGTAACTGTAGTTGATTCTAAATACAGTGACGAAGTATTATCAAGTGAAGATAGACAAACTAGTTTAAATGAAATGATTACATTAGCATTAGAGTCATTAATATAAAGGTGACATTTTAATGCTTTTTTTGACACAACATATTACGAACAAATGTATCATTTTTTGTTGACAAAGAATTTTTTTTGTAATACAATTAAATTGTCAGAGAGTAAAGGAGATATTATGGCAAAACAAAAAGAAACAAAAGATGTAGTAAATAAGGATAAAGCTTTAGAACAAGTATTAAAAGATATTGAGAAACAATTTGGCGCTGGAGCTATTATGAAACTTGGAGCAGAAGAACATATAAAAATTGATGTAACTAGCACTGGTTCTTTAACACTTGATATTGCATTAGGTGTTGGAGGTTTTCCAAAAGGAAGAATAATTGAAATATTTGGACCAGAATCTTCTGGTAAAACTACAATTGCCTTGCAAGCGATAGCCGCAGCCCAAAAGGCAGGAGGAAAAGCAGCTTTTATAGATGCAGAACATGCGTTAGATCCTATATATGCTAAAAACTTAGGTGTTGATATTAATGAATTATTATTAAGCCAACCTGATACAGGAGAGCAAGCACTAGAAATATGTGATGCATTAGTTAAAAGTGAAGCAATTGATTTAATTGTAATCGATTCAGTAGCAGCACTAGTGCCACAAGCAGAGATTGATGGTGAAATTGGTGATTCACACGTTGGCTTACAAGCTAGATTAATGAGTCAAGCATTAAGAAAATTATCTGGTAATTTAAATAAGACAAATACAACATGTATATTTATTAATCAGTTACGAGAAAAGGTTGGAGTTTTATTTGGAAATCCTGAAACTACTCCTGGTGGTAGAGCGTTGAAATTTTATTCTTCTGTAAGATTAGATATTAGAAAAGGTGAACAAATAAAACAAGGTGATGTAGTAATAGGAAATAAAACGAATATCAAAGTAGTTAAAAATAAAGTCGCACCACCATTTAAAACAGCAACCGTTGATATTATGTATGGCGCAGGAATATCTAAAGAAGGAGAATTAGTTGATATAGGTTCTGAAATTGGCGTAATTGAAAAAAGTGGTGCTTGGTATGCTTATAATGGCGAAAAGATTGGTCAAGGTAAAGAAAATGTAAAAACATTTTTAAAAAATAATCCAGATATTAGTGAAGAAATTGAAAATAAAATATATGATTATTATAAATTTGATGAACCAATTTTAGATAAAGTATTAGATTCTGAATAAAGGCTCTTAATGAGTCTTTTTATATTATTGATGCTTTAAATGCAAAAAAATTAATTTTGGCTTGAATAAAAAAGCAATTATGTTTATAATTTAGTTAGGATATTTATTTATAATTAATAGATTTTCTAAAATAGATTGGAGGAAGTAATGGAAAATTTAGTTCTTTCCATTTTACTTCTTTTTGTTGGAACTTTTATAGGAATTATTATTATGGTAATAATTAATTCTGTAAAAGGTAGTAATGCCCAAAAAAAAGCTAATAAATTAATTGAACTTGCTAAAAAGGAAGCTGAAAAGCATAAAAGAGATGTAATTTTAGAATTAAAAGAAGAATCTTATAAATTAAAACAACAAGTAGATTCTGAAATAAAAGAAAAGAAAGCAGAAGTAAATGCTAGTGAAGAAAGACTATTATCGCGTGAAAGTAATTTAGATAAAAGAGAAGAAATGTTACAAAAACGTGACTTAAATTTAGAAGAAAAAGAAAATAATTTATTAGCCAAGCAAAAAAGTTTACAAGAAAAAGAAGAAAAGATGGATAATCTTATCAAAGAAGAATTGGAACAATTAGAAAAAATCTCTGGAATGAGTAAGGAAAAAGCCCACGATTTAATAATGAATAGGGTTGAATCTGAAATGGAAAAAGAAATAGCTGAATACATTCGTGATGAAGAAACAAAAGCCAAATTAGAGGCGAATGAAAAAGCTAAGAATTTAATTGTCAATAGTATGGAAAGATATGCTGATGATGTGGTTGGAGTTCAAACCGTTTCTACTATTGAATTGCCTAATGATGAAATGAAGGGTCGTCTAATTGGTAGGGAAGGAAGAAACATTAGAACTATTGAATCTGTAACTGGTGTTGATTTAATAATTGATGATACACCAGAAGCTATAGTAATTTCATCGTTTGATCCTTTAAGAAGAGAAATTGCTAAAATAACTATTGAAACATTAATTAAAGATGGCAGAATACATCCAGCTAGAATTGAAGAAATATATGATAAAACATGTAAAGATGTCAATTCTAGAATTACGGAAATAGGTAATAAAACAATTACTGATTTAGGAATTACTAAAATGGATCCTGAATTAATTAATTTAGTAGGTAAGTTAAATTTTAGAACTAGTTATGGTCAAAACGCTCTAAAACATTCAGTTGAAGTAGCTAATTTATGTGGCCTTATGGCTTCTGAATTAGGTGAGAATGTGACACTTGCTAAAAGAGCTGGATTACTTCATGATATAGGTAAAGCAATAGATTTTGAAATCGAAGGTAGTCATGTTGAAATTGGTGAACAAATTGCTAAAAAATATCATGAAAATGAAATAGTAATCGATGGAATTGCGTCACATCATGGTGGCAAAGAAGCTGAGTCAGTTATTGCTGTCTTAGTAAGTGTTGCTGATTCATTATCTGCAGCAAGACCTGGAGCTAGAAATGATTCTTTGGAAAACTACATTAAAAGATTGGAACAATTAGAAGAAATTGGCAATTCTTTTGAAGGAGTAGAAAAAACATTTGCAATGCAAGCAGGAAGAGAAGTAAGAGTTATGGTAAAACCAGATGAAATAGATGATTTAACTAGCTATAAGATTGCAAGAGATATGAAAGAAAAAATAGAGTCTGAAATGCAATATCCTGGTACTATAAAAATTACTGTTATTAGAGAAACTAGAGCACAAGAAGAAGCAAGATAATAGTTTCTTCTTTTTTTGAAAAAAAATATATAATTTTTCTTGACAAGGAAATAGTTTCTCGATAAAATTAATATAGAAATATAAAATAGTATTTCGAAATATTAAAGTAGGAAGGAGGACAAATAATGGATAAGAAAAACACAATGTTATTAACAGTTATCGCAATTGCTACATTATTAGTTGCTGTTGTTGGAGCTACATTTGCATATTTCAGTATTTCTGCTGACGCAACTGGAGTTAAAACTACAAATGTAAATGGTCAAGCAACTTCTACAGGTGCTATTACTATGGTTACTAACACAGAAAATTTATATTTAAAATTATCTGCTGCTGAAATGAGCCAAGCTGCTGCTAGCACTTCTGGAAAAATTTATTATGCAACTACTAGAGCAACTACACCAGAAATGACTAGCAATTATCTTGAAAATCAAGCTGAAGCTACTTTTGATTTAGCTACATTCAGTCTTGCAAGTGGTGAAACTAAATATGATTGTACTTATAAATATACAGTTAAAATCACTACTAGTGGTGTTAATACATCACAAATTACTGGTGATTTAGCAGACGATATTAAAATCGTATTTGCTGGTACTGGTATCGATGGTACAAAAGTAATGACAATTGGTGAGTTAATTACTGCTGGAGAAACTGGAATAGAATTAAGTGGAAAAGCTGCTGCATTAACAGCAGGTGCTGCTCAAAAAATTACAGTTTATTCATCTTTTGAAAATACTACTGGAGTTCAAGATGTTCTAGCTGGAATTACATATAATATTACTATTACTCCAGATAAAGACAACTCATTTAAATGTACTTTAGCTGCATAATTTGAGATATAATTGTATGGTTAAGTTAATGTTAATTTAACATTCCATTATTTGAGGCAATCCTCATTAAAGAATAGTCGAAAGACTATTTTTTTATGCCCACACAATTTATATTAGTGATACTATTATATTAATAGGGTGAGGATATGGTTGATTATTATATTAATGCATCAATTTATGTACAAGTAACAATTGCTTGCTTATTAACTTGGTCAATTACTTC
>CAZJEY010000023.1:0-1421 GCA_964545135.1 uncultured Mycoplasma sp.
TAATGAATGCTACTTATGAAAAATTAAGAAACATTAAAGATATAGGTGATATACTAGCAAATAATATAGTTACATTCTTTAATGATAATAAAGAACTAATTGATAACTTAAAACAATTGGGCATTAATATGGAATATTTAGGTGAAAAGAGAAAATATAGTAGTGATATTACAGGTAAAAAATTTGTTATAACCGGAACAATTAGTTTTATGACTAGGGATGAAATTATAGACTTTTTAGAAAGTTATAACGGAATGAGTATAAATAGTGTTAGTAAAAATACTGATGTATTAATATTGGGTGAAAATCCTGGTAGTAAGTATGATAAAGCTAAAAATTTAAACATTCCTATATGGGATGAAAAAAAATTAAAAGAAATGATTGAAAAACTTTCTAAATAAGAAAGTTTTTAATTGCTTATTAAAATAAAATATGATAATATATTTCCACTTATAAATGGAGGTTATCATGAAATTTTGGGATGAATATTTTGATAAAGGTGAAATAATAGAAAATTATGATAAATCAGAAAGTAGTATTATTATTAATTATTTGGATGGATCTAATTATGTTTTACCACTTTCTAAAGAAAATGAAAATAAAATAATAGACTTAATGATAAAACAAGCTATTTTAAGGGATTGTACTAAAAGTTTCAATGATATTCAAGACAAAAAAAATATTACTTTTGAAAATCAAATAGTATCTGGTTTAGCTACATTAGCTTTTGGTGGAATTGCTTTTTTCGCTAATAAAAATGAAAAAGATTTAATATCTTTAATAGCGTCTATAGAAACTATTATTTCTGGAATTACTTTTATAATAAATGGCTTAGCATTTATGGTAAATTCTGAAGAACTAAATGAATTAGCTAAATATCATTTATATTTAGAGTATAGAGAGAGACTTGAAAAAATGAATACGCCAAACTTATTTAATGGTATTAGAGAAAAACATGAATTGAATATTAATACTTTAGATAATTTTTCTTTAAATGATATGAGAGTAATTATTAATAATCTAAAAAAATGTGAAAAAATGGAATCTTTAATAAATACATATTCAAATGATTCGAAACTAACAAGATAGATAATAAATATTGTTTGTTTTATATCAATAATATTAGATAAATTTAGACACGACATGCTAAATAATAAGAATAAGTTTTGCTTTACTTATAGAGTGAAAGCATGTTATAATATATTTACAGATTTAAGTGGGCAGAAATTCCCACTTTTATTATTAATTTGGAGGAAGAAATGCTAGAAGAACTTAAGAGCGAATTATCTAAAATATTAAATGAATTAGAAATAATTGTTGATGATATTTATATTGAAGAAAAGAACAATTATAAGTTTTTAACAATTGTGCTTGATAAAGTAGGTGGGATTGATTTAGATGAAATAGTAGCAGCTACTGAA